>CAMVNL010000097.1 GCA_947168785.1 uncultured Clostridia bacterium
AAAATCAGCGTGGCCGTCGTAGACGTATTTCCGCTTGCCGGAATGATAGGAGACGTCGCAGCTGACATAACGGACGGAGCCGTTGAACCGGATACCGTAGATCCCCTTGGCGGCGAAGCGGATCCGCACGACGCCGTTCCAGCTGTTGACGGCGGCGCAGATCCGGTCAAGATATCTGTCCGCGCCGGAATCAGCGTCCGACGCCCAGTTGGGCACCCGAAAGGCCTTGACGCTGCCGTTGGCGCGCAGCAGCAGCAACAGATTGCTGTTGGTGGCGATATCCGTGATATTTTTCTGATAGGTGAGCGAACCGCGATAGCGGGCGTCCGTTCCGGCGTAGGCCACCGTCACGCCGCCGTCTCGCTTGAGCGCGACAAGCGCTTTGCCGGTTTCCACTACCTTCTGAATGCTGTCCCATTCGGCAATGTCATACCGCTGGTCCTGGGGGTAATCCTTTTCATAGGCGATATGCAGCCGTCCGGCCCGGTCGACGCCGAAGATCTTCCGGTAGCCCTCCGTCACGGTGACGATATTCTTCCATCCGGTAAGCCCGTAGAGGGGTGACGGCTCTTCGCTTAGCACGCTGACGGTGCCGTCGTTAAAAAGCAGCACCGTGTAATCCGGGCCGATTCCGTTGCCCGCGACGCCGAGCATATCCTTGACGCCCGTGCAGGTCCGCAGCTTTTCCTTTTGCCGGTCCGGCAGGTTCAGTCCGTAACCGCCCAGGTCGTGCAGGCGGACGAAGCCGAATTTGTCCAGTCCGTTGATGCCGGGGGAGTGGGGCAGAAAGCGGCTGTAGGTCGCCACGGTCTCCGCGCCGGAGCGCCTGTCGTCTCCCTCCCGGTTGGAAAGATAATGGGTTTTTCCATCCTGACCGATCGCGGCGGTGACGTAGGAAGCGCCGGTCACCACGGAGTTGAAATCAAAGATCTGTTCCGCCTCCAGCGAGCGGCCTGCCTTCGTGAACCAGATCGCCGCGTTGAGGGGCCTGTCGATATCAAGAAAGGCGTCGCCGATCTCGGTGGCCGCGTTGCTGTAAAGCTCGGCGGCGTCTTTGTAATGATAGATTTGCGACAGCTCCTGCATCGCCAGATCCGGCTCATTGTTTGCCAGCAGTTTTTTAGCCTGCCTGTATTTGGCCGACGGCAGCAGCACGAATGCGGCCAGCAGCGCGGCGGCTATGGCAAGAAACAGGAGAGCGGCCAGCAGCAGGCGGCGTTTGCCTTTGGGGGAGAAAGACAGGGCGGAGGTCATGCTTTTGGTTCGTTCCATCGTTGAAGCAACAGCCATCGCCTTGTGTCCTCCTTTCTCCTGCCGCCGGGGCGAATTGATATATAATTTAGTATATCAACGGGTTTTTCAAAAGTCAACCGATTAAACAAAATAAAATAAAGAAAACAAAATCGTATTCTCTATTGATTTGATCTTTCATTTTATGTTAAAATATTTTTAATTATGTTAAGATATTTTTAATGGCGGAATGCTATCCTGAAAAAACAAAAACGGCCGGAGGCGACGTATGAAACTGAAAGCGCTGTATGAAAAGCTGTACGATAAGATTTTTTCCGTGAAATTCTTCCGGAGGTTTCTGAAAATCCCCGGGGTGGAAAAGCTGCTGGAGTATGAAATGATCTCCTATCTGTTCTTCGGCGTGATGACGACCGTGGTGAATTTCGTCACTACCGCCCTGTGCAACGCCCTGGCGGGGGAGGGGTATGCCGAAAAAATCCTTTTCCGTCCCTTCGGTTTTGATTTCAGATGGACTTATGCGGTGCAGGCTATCGCATGGATCGTTTCGGTGCTGTTTTCCTTCGTCGCCAACAAATACTGGGTGTTTGACAGCCGCTCTGGCAAGGCTTCCGTCGTCGGCAAAGAGCTGCTGTCCTTTATCGGCTCCAGAATCATATCCTTCCTGCTCTTTGAAGAGCTGCTGTTCGGCGTGATGGAAAAGCTGCTTTCCGGCATGATTTCACCCTCCGCCGCCTTCTGGACGGCAAAAATCGTCTCCGGTATCATCGTGATCGTGTTCAACTACGTGGCCAGCAAGCTGGTGATTTTTAAGAAAAAGGAAGAAAAGGCATGATTTCCGTTGCCGTCTGCGACGATGAAAAGGTCATACGGGAGTATATCCGCTCCGCCGTGATGGACTGTCTGGCGGATCTGGATCTGGACGGCCGCGTCACGGAGTTTGACGATGGCGAACCCCTGTGCGCCGCCTATCAGGACGGCAGCGCGGATTTCGACATGATCCTGCTGGATATCACCATGAAGCGGTGCGACGGCCTTTCCGCCGCCAAGCGGATCCGGGAGGTGGATCCCGACGTGATGATCGTCTTCATCACCGCCTCCGCCGAATACGTCTTTTCCGGCTATGAGGTGCGGGCCTTCCGCTATCTGCTCAAGCCGGAGCTTGCCCACGGCTTTGCGGGGGTCTTCAGGGAGTGCGTGGCGGAGCTGACCAAATCCAACGAGGTGCGCTATTCCTTCCGCACTCTGTCAGAGCAGATTTCCATCCCCGTGCGGGATATCCTCTATTTTGAAAGCGACAAACGCAAGGTGACCGTGCGCTGCGTCTCCGGCAAGACCTATACCTACTACGCCAAGCTGGACGCCGTTCAGGAAGAGCTGAAAAACCGTGATTTTGTCCGCTGCCACCAGAGCTATCTGGTCAACGCGAAAAAAATCCTCTCCGTCCGTTCCGGCGAACTGGAGCTGGACGGCGGCGCGGTGCTGCCCGTGAGCAAGCACCGGGCCAAGGAGACGAACGAGGCGTTTTTGTGGGCCATGCGATGAGGAGTAAACGATGAGCGGATTGCTGACGCAGCAGAAAGACGTGCTGTTTACCACCGCCGAGGTGTTCGCCTCGGTGTTTGAGGTCATGCTCAGTTATATGCTGGTCAGCAATTTTTATGAGCCGCGCTTCCGCAAGCGCAGCCTCGACTACGTGCCATTTCTGGTGATCGCGGCGGGCATGATCCTGTGGATGATCGGCGGCGACCCGGGCGTGTGGCGGTATCCGGCGGAATGCGCCGCGTTGATCGCCGTGCTGTTTCTGATGTACGGCGACAGGCTCCGGGGAAAGATCATCGGCAGCGTCGTCTTCGTGCTGCTGGTGACTCTGTCCGTGACCTTTGCCTCCCTGACGTTTTCGTGGATCGGCAGCCGGGCGGGGCTCTCGCCGGAGGGCGCTTCCCCCTTCCTCGCCATGCTGAAGCTCACCCTGTCGGAGGTCTTCATGGTCTTCGGGGCGATCCTCATCAGCGTGTTCGCCCGGTACAATCCCCATACGGACGTGTCCTTCCGGCTGTGGATCGGCCTGCTGGCGGTGCCGGCCATCACCCTGGTGACATTTTCCGTCTATCAATACTATCTGGAACGCTATCCCACCGACGGCACCATCCGCTGGTACCTGTATATCTCCTGCGGCGGCCTGCTGTTCATCAATCTGCTGGTGTTCATCCTCTTCCGGAGGATGCAGCGGCAGATGATCGTCAAACGCGATACGGACCTGCTGACCTCGCAGCTGGCGCTGCAGGAGGCCTCCATCAAGAATCTGGAGACCGCTTATAACCGCACCCGCAACTTCCGCCACGACATCAAGAACCATATTCTCTTAATGAATATGCTGGCGGAGCAGGAAAAATATGACGAGCTGAAAAATTATCTCAAGGAAATGAGCGGCGTGATCGACGAATCCTCCTACGTGCGCATCAGCGGCATTTCGGCGGTGGACGCGATCCTCAACGAAAAGCTGTATGAGGCCCAGAGCAAGAGCGTCACCACCGGTTACGACGTGGTCAATCTGGATAAAAACAACATTCAGCCGCTGGATATGTGCATCATCCTTTCCAACGCGCTGGATAACGCCATCGAGGCCAACAGCCGCATTGCGGACGAAAACGCCCGGTGGCTGAAGCTGAAAATCCACGGCAACGAGACCTTCAGCGTGATCTCCGTCTCGAACCCCGTGGCGGAAGCGCCGCAGAAAACCGGCGGCGCCTTTGCGACCACCAAAGAGGACGCGGATAACCACGGCTTCGGTCTGAAGAGCATCGAAAGCACCGTGGCGAAATATAAGGGTGAAATGCTGTGCAAGTGCGAAGAGGGCGTGTTTACGCTGGTGGTGCGGCTGAATTCGATCGGTAACAGGCAATAGGCAGAAGGCAATAGGCAATAGCGGGCGTCCTCAGGCCGCTGCGTTTTTTCGTTGTTGCGATGTACGGAGCGGGCGGATGATGAAAAAACGCCTGCATTTCAATAAGGAGAAGAGAATGACCAGGAAAATCATCAAATGGGGTTCGATCGCGCTGGCGTCGCTGCTGGTATTGGCGGTGGCGTTTACCGCGGTATTTATCCTGATCCCCTTTGCGCGGACGGCGCGCAATCTCAGTGAAAAATATGCGGAGCAGGAGCCCGTCGTCACGCAGCAGAGTGCGCCGCAGACGGCGGAAACGACGGCGTCCGCCCAGCCGGAGACCACGCAGCCGGCGCAGACGCCCGCACCCGCATCTGAGGCCACGCCCGCCGCGGCGCAGACGGAATACGATATCTACCGTTCCGGCACGTTTTACGTCACGGGATCGGTCACCGATTCCTCCGGCGTCACCAATCCCATGGAAATGGCCGTAACGGAGGATTCCATCTATATGCTCACCTCCGTCTCCGACGTGAAAATGGGGGTTATGATCGGCGGCGGCAAGACCTACCTCGTCTCGCCGGAAAACAGAGCGTATATCGAACTCAGCGGCGCGGTAATGTCCATGCTGGGAATGGATTCCACCAAGCTTTCCGCTCCTTCCAACTTCAACTTCTCCGATATGCCGGATCTGTCTGCCGCCGGCAACGTGAAGGAGACGGAGCTGGACGGCGTTGCCTGCAAGGAATATGAATTCACCGCGCAGAGCGGCAAACAGACCCGCGTCTATATGGCGGATACGCGGCTGCTGCAGATCGACATGCTGGCAGAGGATGGAACGCTTGTCAACCGTATGGCCTTTGACAGCGTTTCCGGGCAGATCCCCTCCGACCGGAGCGCCCCTCCCACCTATTATGAGAAAAAAGGCCTGCTCGCTTTCATTTCGATGATGAGCAAGAGCATGAACGGCAACTGACAATCGCAATCAAAACAGACAGGAGATAAATGATGTATCAGAAATACACGGATTACGCTATTGAAAAAACATTGGAGCTGCTGGCCATCGACAGCCCCACCGGCTATACCGCTCAGGCGGCGGATTATATGATGGAAGAGCTGCAGAAGCTGGGCTACGCGCCGTTCAAGACCGTCAAGGGCGGCGTCGGCGTGGATCTGGGCGGCAAAGACGCGGCGAACGCCGTGATGATCGCCGCGCATATCGATACCCTTGGCGGCATGGTCTGCGAGATCAAGAGCAACGGCCGTCTGCGGATCACAAACCTCGGCGGCCTGAAGGCCGTCAACTGCGAGACGGAAAACTGCCGCATCGTCACCAAAAGAAACGGCGCGTATGAGGGCACGCTGCAGTTGTGCAACCCCTCCGCCCACGTCAATACCGATCTGCAAAAGACCGAGCGCGACTTCAAAACCACCGAGATCGTCGTCGACGAGGACGTGAAAACGGCGGAGGACGTGAAGGCGCTGGGGATCTCCGTGGGGGATTTCGTCTGCTTCGATCCCCGCCCCAGAGTGACCCGCTCCGGCTATATCAAGAGCCGCTATCTGGACGACAAACTGAGCGTCGGCTGCGTGCTGGCGCTGGCCAAATATCTGAAGGACGAAAAGATCGAACCCGAAAAGAAGATCTACGCCTATTTCACGGTCTATGAAGAGGTGGGCCATGGCTGTTCCCAGGTTCCCTTTGAAAACGTGACGGAGGCCCTCTCCGTGGATATGGGGTGCGTGGGCGACGGCATCACCTGCACCGAACGGCAGGTCTCCATCTGCGCGAAGGATACCTCCGGCCCCTACTCCTATGAAATGGTCTGCAAGCTGATCGACGCGGCGGAAAAGACCGGCGCAGATTACGCCGTCGACGTCTATCCCAACTACGGCTCGGACGTGGAGGCCTCCCTCCGGGGCGGTCTGGACGCGGTCCACGGCCTCATCGGCCCCGGCGTCTACGCTTCCCACGGCTACGAACGCAGCCACCGCGACGGCGCGGAGAATACCATCAGGGTGCTGGTCGGGTATATTGTGTGAAATCCACCTGCGGTGGGTGAAATCGCCCTGCGGTGAAATCGCTTTGCGATGAAATCTTTCCGCTTTGCGGAAAGGTTTCGGAAAACACTGCGCGTTTTGATTTTATTCAATTATTCAAGGGCGAAGCCCTTCCGATACCTTCCGTCGCAGACGGAAGATTTCACCGCGAAGCGATTTCACCTGTCGCAAGACAGATTTCACCCGCCGACAGGCGGATTTCACTTGATTGCAAACAAGGAGCAACGTATGACGTACCATTACTGCGTCCCCTGCCTTCTCGGGCTGGAGGGACTGATCGCCGACGAGCTGCGGGAGATGGAAGCGCAGAACGTGCAGGCGGAAAACGGCCGGGTGCTGTTTACCGGCGACGAGACGATTCTGGCGCGGGCGAATATCTGTTCGCGTTTTGCAGAGCGCATCCAGATTCTGGTGGGGACCTTCGAGGCGCACTCCTTTGAGGACCTGTTCCAGGGGACGAAGGCCCTGCCCTGGGAGGACTGGATCGGCAAGGCCGACCGCTTCCCGGTGAAGGGGTATTCCCTCAACTCCGACCTGTTCAGCGTCAGCGACTGCCAGTCCATCATCAAAAAGGCGGTGGTGGAACGGCTGAAAACCACCTATAAGATCCCGTTGTTTGAAGAGACCGGCGTGCTGTATCAGATCCAGTTTTCCATCATGAAAAATCAGGTGTCGCTGCTGATCGACACCTCCGGGCGGGGCCTGCACAAGCGGGGCTACCGGCCGGAGGCCAACGCCGCCCCGCTGAAGGAGACGCTGGCGGCCGCCCTGTGCAGCGTTGCCCATCTGCGGCATTACCACACGCTGTACGACCCCATGTGCGGCTCGGGCACCATCGTCATCGAGGGGGCGCTCATGGCGCTGAATATCGCGCCGGGGCTGTACCGCCGCTTCACCGCCGAGACGTGGCGGCAGTTCCCGCCGGAGCTGTGGCAGGCGGAGCGCCGCCGGGCGGAGAGCCTCCGCCGCCGGGACGTGGATTTTCACGCCTACGGGTGGGATATTGACGAAGAAGCGCTCGCCATCGCCAAAGAAAACGCCCGCAAGGCAGGCGTGGAGAAATATATCACCTTTGAAAAGCGGGATATCCGCGATTTCGCCCCCGTCACCGAAAAAGCCACGGTGATCGTCAATCCGCCCTACGGCGAGCGTCTGCTGGACCAGCAGGCGGCCCGCGACCTGTACCGGATCATGGGGAAGAAATTCACCCCCGCCCACGGCCGCAGCTATTACGTCATCACCGCCGACGAGGATTTTGAGCGCATTTTCGGCCGCAAAGCCGATAAACGCCGCAAGCTCTATAACGGCATGATCAAGTGCCAGGTGTATATGTATTTCAAGGCCGGGGATAATAATAGGCAATAGGCAGCAGGCAATAGGCAATAGGCAGTAGGCAATAGGCAATAGGCAATAGGCAATAGGCA
>CAMVNL010000098.1 GCA_947168785.1 uncultured Clostridia bacterium
TCCGCTCTCAAAAAGCTGCATTCGGGCCGCGTCCTGCCCATCGGCTACGCGGCGGCCTCCGCCGAGGTGGCAGTCGTGGATCTGTCCCAGGCCTACTGCACGCTGGTGGCGGAGCAGACCGCCGGTTCCGGTCGGCAGACCATGACAGCGCTGGCGCGCAGCGCGCTGGCAATGGAAAAGTCGCAGGTGGTGATCGTCACGAAGGACGACGCCTACGACCGGCTGGCGGAGGACCGCCACGCGCCTTTGTTCGTCCGCAGCGAAGACGAGCTGTTTGATTACTTCAAGTCCCTGACCCCGGAATTCGTCCGCCGCAACAAGCAGAAATACGCCTTTATGGAGGACGGCGCCGACGGGGAAGAGCTGTTTGAAAAGATGAAATCGACCTTCCCGCCGGTGTTCATTCTGATCGACGATCTGGCCGCGTTTTTTGCTTCCGTCTATCAGAAGGAAGGGGCGGAGCGCAAAATGAACGGCTTCCTCGAAAATATCCTTGCCAAGGGCGCGCTCCATCACATTTACTTCTTCGGCCGCCTGTGTACCTCAGACGCTTCCAGGGTCAGCGCCCATCCCGCGTTCAAGTCCTTTGTCGCCGCAAAGAAGGGGATCCTGACCGACGGCGCCCCCGCCATGCAAAAGCTGCTTGATTTCGGCAACCTCGGCTATGCGGAGGCCGGCAAACTGCTGCGGGGCGGCAACGTCCTCATGACGGCGGAAAAGGACGGGCAGCCTACATACGAGCAGCTCGTAATACCGAATACGAAAAGGTGATCCATTTATGATTGACGTTGTGATGCTGAATAAGGACAGGCGTGAGCTGAAGGCCCTTCACGACACGGCGTATGATATTTCCGCATTCCTGAGCGATTCCGAATGGGACTGGCATTTGTACGCGGATGTGAAAAAGCTGGCGGATTATCTTGAAACCGGCGGCAGCGCGGACTTTTCCTGCCTGGACCTCTCCTGCGAGCAGGGGGTCGGCTGGGCGGAGACCGTCCGCCGGAAAAACGCCGATTCCTTCATCATGCTGGTGGCAGACGCCGGCATCTCTCCGATGCAGTACCTGAAACCGAGCATCATGCCCGGGGCGCTGCTGCTGAGACCCTTTTCCCGCGGGCAGATGCAGAAGACCCTGCGGGACGCGCTGAAACAGATGCTGCTGGCCTATGAGGGGGACAACCGCACGGGCGGTTTTCAGTTGAGCCAGAAGGCCGACCGGAAAATGATTCCCTATTCCCAGATCTATTTCTTTGAAGCGCGGGAAAAAAAGGTGTTCATCAACACCGGTAATCAGGAATACGCCGTTTACGATACCATCGACAACCTGCAGGAGCGGCTTCCCGAAGGGTTCCTCCGCTGCCACCGGAGCTTTATCGTGGCAAAATCAAAGATCGAAAACGTCTATCTGTCCAAAAACTATATCGCGCTTGAGGACGGCATCACCGTGCCGCTTTCCCGCTCGTATAAGGAAGTATTGAAGGAGCTGAAGTAAAATGGAACTGGATCAACATGCGGACGCCTATCTGCTTTCGGAACGGGAATTGAAAGTGCTGCTGGCCGGCACGGACCACTCCTCCGTGTTCGGCATGCTGACTGAACAGTCGGCGGAGGAGCGGGAAAAAAAGAATGACGTCTATCAGACGCTGTTCGATATGATGCGGCTGAATAAGATCCGATCGGACGGCGAGGCTTTCAGTATCGAAGAACCGCTCCGCACCTTCGTGCGGCAGATCGGTACAGCCGATACGGTGCTGCTGATCGAAACGGCGGAGGGGGAGTCGCCCCTGTGCTGCTACGTGGGTGAAAGCCTCACCGTCTGCTCTCACGTGGCCCATCAGCCGGAGATGCTGCGGATCCGTTCCGCTGCCTCAGAAGCGCTGATCGACGAGATTATGGAATCGCTTGACGCTGACGCCGGCGAAGCGGAGGGTTTCACCGACGAAGGGCTTTGGCAGGATTCCGTTCGTCAGCTCTTCAGCATGACGATTTACCGCGGTCAGCAGTTTGAACTGAAGCTGCGTGTGACGCGTTCGCCGCTTTCACCGGTGGAGCTGGAGACGGAGCAGGCGGATCACACCGTTTCCATCAGCCCCTATCAGCGCGACAGCTTTCTGAATCTGCTTCGGTTTTATCTGAATCGGCAGTAAGGAGGAGGGCAATGCAGGTCAACGTAAAGATCCCGGTGCTTTCCGCCGAGTATGAGTTTGAAATTGATGAAAACAAGCAGATCGCCTCTATTATCGAAGAAATCGTGGCGTCCGTCTGCCAGCAGGAGCATTTGGTACAGAAAGGCAGCGCCTCTCAGCTGCTCATGTTCCATCAGGAGAGCAAGAGGATCCTTCAGGCGTATCAGAATCCTGTCAGAGCAGGCGTCAAAAACGGCGATACGCTGATCATCACCTGACGCAGGTATCCTTGAAAATCGGTCGTTGATCCGGAAAAACGGGTCGTCTGTCGCATCTGTCCCACTGCGGGCAGGCTTGTGATATACTGCGAACGGAGTTATTGCGACGATAGGCTCCGGTTGAACGCCTCGTTTTTCTTTTTGCGTCGTCGCAGCGGTAACGCCCGGGCAGAATAACAGTGAAACTCCCGTACCGGTTTATCTATTTGCCGGACGGGAATTTGGAGGCACGGAATGTTTGAAATTCATTTGCAGAAATATCAAACGGCTCTGCAAACATACAAAGAGAAGGAACAGGTCTGGCAGCGGCTGCAGCGGCAGTTCTGCGACGCGATGGAAATGCTGAATCCTCTGCCGGAACAGGCGCAAAGCGCAGCTTCCGAACTGCGGGGGACCGCTTCTGCGCTATTATCCTCCGCGGAAGTCCTCGGTCGTTTTCTCGCCGTTCTGGAAGAGGTGGGCGAGGCTGCTCGCCGTGCGGAAAGGCGCGAAATGCTGCTCACGGAAAACGGACCGGCGGCAGGCAGTATCGGCATGCGGTGCGTTTCACTGGAGCATCTCAGACAGATGATGACGGACGTCAGGTTCCGTGACGGAGGCAACGGCAATGAGTGAGACAAGAACAAAGCGGGATGCCGCCGGTTTCGGCGCGGCGCTTGAACAGATGGAGAGCGGCGTCGACGCGATCGAGGCGGCCTTCAACCGCCTGACCGACTGCGTTCAGAATGAAAAGGAAGCGGTTGTTGATGCGGCGGAGTTCCGCCGGTTGGCGGACGCTCTTCGGGAGCAGATCGACGAGATGCGCGCCGGTATGGAGATCGGCACGGCGCTGCTGAACATTTATACGGATTGTGAGGCGCAGGTCGCCGAGGCTGTGGAAAGCCTTCAATTGCCCATTTGACGGCGCAAAGGGGATGAATCAGAGATGGAAGTGAAAGAGAATGCGGCTGCGTACTGTGAAGCGCAGCTCAGAGAGATCAGAACCGAAGCGGAATCTCTCAACCGCATGGTCGGCAAGCTGTCCGATCAGGCGGCAACGGAGGGCAGCCGATTGTTTTTACGAAACCTCCGGCTGTCCTGTGAAGAAACGGAAAAGCTGGCGACGGAGCTGAGCGCGCGGATATGCAGCGCGGACGGCGTTGCCGCAGCGCCGGAAGAACGTGTTTCCGCCCTGGATCCGGAACTGCTGTTTTGAGGAGGATTTCAATGAGCGACGTCAAAAAGGCAGCGAGTACGGCTGCAGAATTACAGGACCTTTCGCAGCAGATCAAAAAGGCAACGGACGAGCTGCTGTTTGCTCTTTGCGAGGTTTCCAATGAGTGGGCCGGCGAGGCCCGCGACGTGTTTGCCCAGAAGGCGGCCCTGTGGGGCGATAAAATGACGCAGGAGGCCGGTCAGTTGGTACGTTCCGCGGAACGTCTGAAGGATGCAATCGGTGATCCTGACGAGTCGGAGGAGTAAGGAATGGAAGTCTATATTTATCTGTTGGTTGCGCTGGGCGCCGTGCTGGTGCTGCTTGTCGCGGTGTTCTTCGTGCTTCTGTTCAACCGGGAATCTCACAGCGCGCCGCTCGGCTCCGTACACGGCAGCGGCGGCGTTGACGTGGACAGGGGGCAGATGAACGGCGAAGAGATCCACGGTTACCGCGGCATCGTCGACCCGCTGACCCGTGTGAACCGCGGCGTCCGCGCCAGCGTTTATTTGGAAGAAAGCCAGACCATGAACCAGTTCCGGGCGGATCTGGGCGGTCCGTTGGTTATCGGCCGGCTGGTGACGGGAACGCCCTCTGTCAACCACCTTTCCGTCAGCACGTCCTCCTATCTGTCCCGTCAGCACGCGCGTCTCAGCGAAGAACGCGGCACGGTGTATCTTGCCAATCTCAGCAAATTCGGCACAAAGATCAACGGCTCCGAGATCCGGCAGCCGACGGCCATTTTTGCGGGCGATCTGATTGAGATGGGCGACGTGCAGCTGCGGGTGCTCGGCATTGATTTTTATCACGGCTGAGCATTTTTTACAATTTCCCTCTTGTTTTTTTCGTTCCGCCGTATTATGATTAGGAATGTTTGAAAAAAAACGTTCTTCATAGGGAGGTTTCAGCATGGAGAAAAAAGAACAGCTTTACGAAGGCAAGGCCAAAAAGGTATTCGCCACAGACGACCCCAACTGCTACATCGTCTCTTACAAAGACGACGCTACGGCGTTCAACGGCCTGAAAAAGGGCACCATCGTCGGCAAGGGCGTGGTCAACAACAAGATGTCCAACTACCTGATGAGCCTGCTGGAAAAAGAGGGCATTCCCACCCATTTCGTGGAGGAGCTCAGCGACCGTGAAACGCTGGTGAAAAAGGTCAGCATTGTCCCGCTGGAGGTCATCGTCCGCAACGTGGCGGCCGGTTCCTTCTCCAAGCGCGTCGGCTGCCCCGAGGGCACCGAGCTGAAAACCACCATTCTGGAGTATTGCTACAAGGACGACGAGCTGGGCGACCCCATGGTCAACGACTATCACATCCTCGCCATGGGCTGGGCCACCAGAGAAGAGCTGGATACCATCGCCGACTACACCTTCCGCATCAACGAGTTCCTCAAGGCCTTCTTCAAGAAGATCAACGTTGACTTGATCGACTTCAAGATCGAGTTCGGCAGAACGCCGGACGGCAAGATCATCCTGGCGGATGAAATTTCTCCCGACACCTGCCGGTTCTGGGATTCCACCACCCATGAGAAGCTGGACAAGGACCGTTTCCGCCGCGACCTGGGCAACGTAGAAGACGCCTACGCGGAAATGATGAAACGCATTTTCGGCTGATAATGTCTGCGGGCAGGAGCGTATCCTGCCCTTTTTTATTCTATCCTGAAAGGTTTGATCGTCATGCCCAGAAAGAGCCGCAATACCAAAACAAAGATCGTCTCCGCCGCGTGGGAGCTGTTCTACAAAAACGGATATGACGACACCACCGTGGACGATATCGTGGAGCTGTCCGGCACCTCCAAGGGGTCATTTTATCACTATTTCGAGAGTAAGGACGCGCTTCTCAATTCGCTGGCGTACCTGTTCGACGATAAATATGAGGAGCTGACGGACAAGATCCCGGCGGATATGCACAGCTTTGACGTGCTGCTGTTCCTGAACCGGGAGCTGTTCGATCTGATCGACAACAGGATCGACCAGCACCTCATCGCCCGCCTCTATTCCACCCAGCTGACGAAAAAGGGTGAAAAAAGCCTGCTGGATAACGACCGTCTCTACTATAAGCTCCTGCGCCGCATCGTGACGGAGGGGCAGGAAAAGGGCGAGCTGACAAAGGAGCTGACAGTCAACGAGATCGTGCGCCTCTACGCCATGTGCGAGCGGGCCATCATCAGCGAATGGTGCCTGTGCGATTGGTCCTTTTCCCTGAAAAGCTACTCCGAACGGGTGCTGCCCCTGCTGCTGCGCGGTATAAAAAAATAAGTTTAATTTTTCGTCTTTTATCGGTTCTGTAATACGGTCTATATAAAACCTGTTGAAAAATAAAGATATTTCAGTAATTATAGATCGTTGATTTTAGATTATAGTCTATACTTTGTTCTGTATTGCAGTCTCTTTTTCTTCATGTTATAATGACCCTTGTCATTTTTGAAGGGAAAGAGGTTTTTTTTATGGGTTCCAACGACATCCTCATCATTGTCGCCATTGTGTTGTATCTGGCGTTTATGATCGCCGTCGGCGTCGTTACGTCGAAAAAGAACAAAAGCAGCGACGACTTCTATCTGGGCGGCCGGAAGCTGGGTCCCTTTGTCACCGCCATGAGCGCGGAGGCCTCCGATATGAGCGGCTGGCTGCTGATGGGCCTGCCCGGCCTTGCGCTGATGACCGGCCTCGCCGAAGCGGTCTGGACCGCCGTGGGCCTTTCCATCGGCACCTATATCAACTGGCTGATCGTGGCGAAGCGCCTGCGGGTCTATTCCGAAAAAATCAACGCGGTGACCATCCCCGAGTTCTTCTCCAAACGGTTCGGCGATACGAAAAACGTGCTTTCCGTGATCGCCGCCGTCATCATCATCGTGTTCTTTATCCCCTATACGGCCTCCGGCTTTTCCGCCTGCGGCAAGCTGTTCGGCACGCTGTTCAATATGGATTATCACCTTGCCATGATCCTCTCCGCCGCCGTCATCGTGCTCTATTGCACGCTGGGCGGGTTCCTGGCCGCCTCCACCACCGACTTTATCCAGTCCATCGTAATGACGATCGCGCTGGTGACTGTTGTGGGCCTCGGCGCGGGGGCCGTCAACGGCTTCGGCAGCGTGTTTGACAACGTGCGCGGCTTAGACGGTTATCTGGACGTCTTTAAGGGCTTCAGCGTGGCGGAAAACACCACGGGCTCCTACGGGGCGCTGCCGGTGGCCTCCACCCTGGCGTGGGGCCTGGGCTATTTCGGCATGCCCCACATCCTGCTCCGCTTCATGGCTATCGACAATCCCAATAAGCTGAAAACCTCCCGCAGGGTGGCCAGCGTCTGGGTGGTCATCTCCATGGGCGTCGCCATCCTGATCGGCGTAGTGGGCTACTCCCTGATGAAGGAGGGAATCGTCCCCGCCTATGACAGCGCCTCCGCCGCGGAGACCATTATCGTGGATATCTCCAAATACATCTCCCTGAAAAACGGCTTCTTCGCCTTCCTGGCCGGTATCTTCCTGTCCGGCATTCTGGCCTCCACCATGTCCACGGCGGATTCCCAGCTCATCGCCGCCTCCTCCAGCGTCACGCAGGATATCCTGGTGGATACCCTGAAGCTGAAGTTGAGCGGCAAAAAGGTCATGCTCATCGCCCGTCTCTCCGTCATCGTCATCGCCCTCATCGCCGTGATCTTCGCCTGGGATCCCACCTCCTCCGTGTTCCGCATCGTGTCCTTCGCCTGGGCGGGCTTCGGCGCGGCCTTCGGCCCGGTGATGATCCTGGCCCTGTTCTGGAAGCGGATGAACCGCCAGGGAGCCTTGGCCGGCATGATCGTCGGCGGCGGGATGGTCTTCCTCTGGAAGTACGTCATCGCCCCCATGGGCGGCGCCTTTGCCATCTATGAGCTGCTGCCTGCCTTCATCCTGGCCCTGATCGCCATCGTGGTGGTCTCCCTGGTCACCGCTCCCCCGGAGCAGGAGATCGTGGAGGAGTTCGAGGAAGTCGGACGGATGTAAGCA
>CAMVNL010000099.1 GCA_947168785.1 uncultured Clostridia bacterium
CGCCGTAGATGATCCGCTGGGGCAGCACGGCGAGGAAGTCTTTATAGGAGATCTTCTCGCGGGTGATCCGCTGCGCAAAGAAGAACAGCAGCATCTCCATGAGCACCGAGGAGAGGTAGCTCACCGCCAGCAGCGTGAATTCATAGGAGTTGAAATAGAACAGGTTGAGAATGAAGCCCACGGTGGTGACAAGGGGCAGCGCCGTCTGGAACACCAGCAGGTCCGGCATCAGCAGCAGCCCCAGCCCCTTCCGGCGGGGATTGAACAGGCAGCCGAGGTATTTTTTCTCGCACTGCAGTGTGGAGTAGGTCCAGCGGAAGCGCTGGCGGACGAAGTTCTTCAGGTTGTCCGGCGCTTCTGTCTCCGAGAACGCCAGTGGCTCGAACTCCGTTTTGTACCCTTTTTTCAGCAGCGCCATGGACAGGTCCCGGTCCTCGCCGAGGGTGTCCGTGGAAAAACCGCCGCATTCCAGGATCGCCGCTTTGCGCCACATCCCGAGCGCGCCGGGCACCACCGGCTGGGCGTTAAAGCGGCACATGCCGTTTTTCATCAGGTTGAAATCCCGGATGTATTCCACCCGCTGGAACCGTGTGATGAAGTTGTGGACGTTCCCCACCCGTGTGTTGCCGGAGACCGCCGCCACCTTCGGGTCTTTGAAGTGGGGAACCAGCAGCCGGACGGAATCCCGCGCGATCATCGTGTCCGCGTCTAGCAGCAGCAAGAGCGAGCCCTTCGCCTGCGCGATTCCCATATTCAGCGCGGAGGACTTGCCGCCGTTTTCCTTGGTGAGGATGGTAACGCGGGAATCCCCTTCAAATTCCTTTCGCAAAATCGCCAGCGTATCGTCTTTGGAGCCGTCGTCCACCACGATCACGTCCAGCTTTTTGTAATCGGCGTCCAGCACGGAGGCGACGGTGGCAACGATGGTCTTTTCCTCATTGTAGGCCGGGATCACGGCGGTGACCGACGGGACAGAGGCGTCCGACTCCTTCCGTTTCGCCCTCCGGGCGGAAAACGTATAGACGAACAGCTTGACAAAGTTGACCGCGATGAGCGCGACAAACACCCGGTTATAGACCACCACGGTACGGAAGCGCACTGTCAGTACCGAATACCGCAGCTGCGTGAGCACAAGGGGGTAATACAGCTTCAGGTAGAGGACCGTCAGCAGGGCAGCCAGCAGGATCACGCTGAACACGTAGATTCTTTTGTGCGTCGGGTCGGCAAAGATCATCCGCCCGGGATGGTTTTTATGTTTCATCGGCAGCTCCAATTGGAGATCGGGATTGTTTTTGTGTGATTGATGGCTTTGGTGATTTATCACTTAGTGGGAGCAGCTTTACTCTGGCGCAGGAAAAAGTTTATTTTATACGCTTTATATTATATCATCCAAATAAAATGAAATCAACTGCACATTCGGGTAGTTTTGGCTCCAATTTGCGGGCAACAAAAAAGAACGGCGTGAACCGTTCTTTTTTAAAGTAACAGAAAAAGGTCTTCACGGATAATTGTGGGATTACAACAAGCCCAATGGTTTTTACGGCGTTCGTCCACCAACCGCAGGGGGCGGCGTCCGACGCCCCGCATTCGAGCACCGATATTTTATAACAGCTTTAATTCTTTTGCCGCCAGCACCATTTCCGTCTTTGTGGAAACACCGAGTTTTTTGTAGTTCTGTTTGGTATGGTATTTCACGTTGTCCACGCTCACGCCGAGATGTTCGGCGATCTTTTCGTTGGAAACGCCCTGCGCCTGCATCCGCAACACCGCCAGCGCGTTTTTGCCGAAATCGGTTTTCGTCAGCCGTCCTTCGTTCAGGTAAGCGGGATAGTATTCCGCTGTCCGCTCCGTTTCTTCCATCACTTTGGCCAGCCACTTTTTCGGCAGCGTTTTTTCGTTCAGCAGCTTCGGGTGCGCCTGCCGCAGCAGCCCGAGCATGGCCGCGCCCTCGTCGCTGACGACGCGGATAAAGCCGTATTCCGCCGCAATGGACAGGGCGGAAAGGAGCGTGCCGTACCAGTCCCGCCCAGTGCGGCTTTCGATCACTGCCAGCAGCAGGCCGGTCTCGATTTTGATATAGGTGCGGTCGTACAGATCCGCGTAGTACGTCAGCTTCTGCAGCAGAGAGAACGCCGCCGTATACTGCCGCGTTTCGATATACACGCGGATTTTTGTGAGATACCGGTAGCGCTCCATCACGTTGAAATCATCCGTGTCTCCCGGCGCGGTCTCCATCCACGCATCCCGCGCTTTTGTGTCGCCCCGCAGCAGCGCCAGCCGGCACAGCAGCGCCTCCACGTTGGGATAGAGATTGTTTCGTCCCTTACGCCTGATCCGGCTGCGGTAATCGTCCGCCAGCTTTTTTGCGGCGGCAAGCTCTCCCAGCGCGGCGTTGGCCCGTACCAGCAGTCCCACGGCGGCAAAGACCAGTTCCTCGTCCCCCGCGCCGTCGGCCTCCAGCTGCCCCTTGGAAAGCCGCCCGATCACCGCATAGAGATCGCCGCCCTTTTCATAGAGGCTTTCGCCCAGCGCGATCTCCACCATGCCGGGAGAGATGGCCTTTTCCACAGCCTTGCCAAGCAGCGCCGCAAGCTCGCTGTCCCGCTTGGCCCAGGAACAGAAATCCTTGCCGCCGTTCATCAGGGAGGGCAGATTGCTTGTCACCCCCAGCTTCGGGACCGCTTGCTTTTTCTCAAGCACTGCCGCCGGGACGGATTTGAAAATACGCAGGATGTCCGACACCGAACGGTGCGGCAGGGCGATGTTCAGATAGGCGCGGTAGGCCGCCGCCTGCCGTTTCTCCTCGCCCTTCGCCTGTTTGGCGAATTCCCCCAGCCGGTCATACCAGTATTCGCTCTTTTCCGGCTGCAGCAGCAGGGAGTACAGGATGCTGATGCCGCACATCAGCGTGGGGCTGGCAGCGATCTCCGCCTCCGGCAGGACAAAATAAGCGTCCCGCATTTCAAAGTAATGCCCGAGGCCGGGATTTCGCCGGGCATTTTCAATCAGCATTTCGCGGATACGGGCGGTATCGTCCGTCCGGCTGTAGATGTCCAGCGCAGCGACGGCCTGATCGTTTTTGTCGTAGTAGTCCGCCGCCCGTTTTTCCAATGCCCGGATCTCTCCCTCGGAGTAACGGGAACGCAGCAGCGTATGCAGGACCTCCCGGAAAAAGGGATGGATCACGAAATCACCGTCGCGGCGTATGGAGAAATTACCCAGCCGCTCCATCTCGCCGATGATCCGTGCCGCGTCTTTCCGCCCGGTGATCTGCTCGGCCAGCGGCACGTTGAAGGAAGGCACCACGCTCATTTTGATCAGGAAATCCACGATTTCCGGTTCCCACTGCTCCGTGATCTTCTGCGTGACCACGCGGGTGAACATCCGCTTTGCCTCGGCGCAGTGCTTCACAAAATCCGGGTCGCCGCTTTCCAGCTTTGACAGAACGTACAGCACGAGCATGGGCACGCCCTGCGCCCGGCGGACAAGCGATTGCAGGTCCGCTTCCTCAATGGCGATCCGGTGCCGTTGGCAATAGTTCTGCGCATCCGCAAACGTGACGCCGATTTCTTCCTGCGAGACAACGAGCATCTGCCCGCGCATACAGGGGTAAGCCAGTTCCTTCGGCACCGGCGCGCGGCCCAGCACAAAAAGCTGCCGTCTGCCTTCGTCGATGATCCGCTCGATGAGCTCATACACCCGATTCGATTTTGCGAACTGCAGATCGTCGATCACGACCACGTCCTTCGCCGCCGCGTCGTTGTAATCCGGTTCGCCGCCGGGCACCGCGCAGGAAAGGTAGGTATAGTCCTGCCGTTCCAGGAAGCGTTTGACCAGCTCCGTTTTGCCGTAGCAGGTCATACCGAAGAGATACACGGCCTTTTTCTGCGATACGGCGTATTTCAGTTTTTCCCGCGCCCCGGCGGGGACAATATATCTCGGGGTCATCGCTTAACTCCTGTCAGCTTCGTTCTTTTTTATTGTAACGGCAATCAGCCGGAAATGCAAGTAAAAATGAGGAATCCATTTACCGGACGGGCTCCGTCACGCTTTTACCATATGTGTTTACTGACAGAAAACGCTTATATATCAACGTCTTTATTCGTTGCATGCATTTTGGTCATGATAACATACTGCCACTCTCATTTTCTCAGCAAAAAACCGAGTCAAACAACAGGGTTCAAGACCTAAAAGCGTGACATAATGCTGTGATTCCATAAAAAATGTACCGACATGAAATTGATTTCTTTCAGAGGATCAACGGTCCGAAAAGAGAAATCTGAAACGATTTCGGTGCAAAAACACGGATCGCGATCCGATGAAAACGAGTCCAAAAACGGGGGACTTAAAAAAAGACCTTTGATGAAGGCAAATAACAGACTTATGCAAACATTTTTTGATATTAAAAACCGTGCATAAATAGACAAGGTATAACAAGAATTATCGTGACAAATAATTTGTTTACAACTTGCATTTTCGTGATTTCTGTGATAATATGTTTATAGAAATCCACAGGGACAGGAGAGAGACAAAATACAATGCTCAAAAGAAAAATATACGACGATCTGCTGAAGTGGAAGCAGAAAGGCGGGAAGACGGCGTTGCTGATCGACGGGGCGCGCCGCGTAGGGAAAAGCTATATCGCCGCCGCCTTTGCCGAGCGGGAGTATAAAAGCCACGTCATCATCGATTTCGGCAACGCGCCGCAGGATATCCTTGACCTTTTTACCAACGACAGCGCCGATCTCGACCTCTTTTTCGCAAAGCTCGGCGCGTATTACTCCACAGTATTATACAAGCGGGAATCGCTGATCGTGTTCGACGAGGTGCAGCAGTTCCCGCGGGCGCGGCAGCTTATCAAATATCTGGTCGCCGACGGTCGGTTCGATTATCTTGAGACAGGTTCTTTGATACGCCTGAAAAAGAATACGGAAAACATCATCATACCGTCTGAGGAGGAGCATATCGAACTCTTCCCGCTGGATTTCGAGGAATTCCTTTGGGCAATGGGCGACGAGGCCACCGCGCCGCTGATCCGCAAATGCTTTGAGGCAAAGCAGCCGCTCGGCCAGGCGCTGCATCGTAAAATCATGAACGATTTCCGGCACTATATGCTGGTCGGCGGCAAAAACTTTGCGGCGGCGGACGAGGCGAAACGGCAAATATTGCAGCTCTACCGCGCAGACGTTTCCAAATTCGCGGCGGGGTATGAGGAAAAGGTCTACGCCGTGTTTGACGGCATTCCCGGGCAGCTTTCAAAAAAAGAGAAAAAGTACACTTTGGCTTCTATCAATAAAAACGCCCGTTTCCGGGCATATGAAGATTCCTTTATCTGGCTGAACGAGGCGATGATCGTCAACGCCTGCTTTAACGCCACCGATCCGAACGTGGGGCTCGCCATCAGCGCAGACCATGCCACGCAGAAATGCTATATGGCGGATACCGGCCTGCTGGTGACGCAGACCTTTATGGACGGCGCGTTTACGGATAACGAGCTGTATAAAGCGATTTTGTTTGACAAGCTTGATATCAACGAGGGCATGATAATGGAAAACATCGTCGCGCAGATGCTGCGCCGGAACGGGCATAGGCTGTATTTTTACTCCCGTTCCGATCCCGATCACCGGGAAAACCACATGGAGATCGATTTCCTGATTGCGGAAAATAAAAAAATATCGCCGGTGGAGGTCAAATCCGGAAATTACCGTTCCCATGCTTCGCTCGATAAATTTCGGAAAAAGTTTTCCCGCAAGCTTGGTACTTCTTACATTCTCTACACGAAGGACGTGATGGAGAAGGACGGTATTCTGCATCTGCCGCTTTATATGGCGATGTTTTTGTAAATTTACCCTTTAAAGTGTTGAATTTGTTTTCACTTTATGATATGATAATCATGGAATTCGGGTGATACGATTTTGATACGAAAATCCGTATCACGACGGATAACACAGAGAAACACACGCTCGTTTTCCCTGAATAAAGGGGCAAAAACACCGGATAAAATCCTGCATATACAGAATTAAGCGAGTGGGAATAATACCGGATTCGCCTTATTATCAATAAACACAGATCTTCATTCTGAAAAAGAGCTGACGGATGATTGCTTCATCGGTCAGCTCTTGTCTTATGTTTTTGTTAAATCATCTTCAATTTAGATGCACTCTTGACAGACTGCTTTTCTACTATGGCAGCGGCTCAGAATTCCGTCATCATTATTGAGCCGTCAAAGCCGCTGAGGGAGAGTGAAAACCGGCGGGTGACACCGTCCGCGTCCACGTAGGATATCCCCCTCGTCGGGATAGTTCCTTCAAACGTCACGGTCAGCAGCAGCGGACGGGAGGGAAACAGCACCGGCATGGAGAACATTTCACGTTCCGAAAATGTGATTTTCCCGTCCTGGGAAACGTCCGCCAGTTCCAACGAAAGCACCTTGAGATCCCTGACGGGGTAATCCGACAGCAGCAGCGCTTGGGTGGCGGAAGCCGTGTCGTCGATCACAGCCGCTTCATGGGCCGGATATTGTGAAAGCAGCTCACCGGGAGGCGAGATCCACACGGTCCGCTGGGTGGCCGGGTAACCGTCGTAATGCGTCAGATGCAGCGACACTTCGCCATATTCCGAACGGAAGACGAGCAGGTCGTCTATTCCCTCCGGGAAGCTGAGAACGGCGTCTCCGTTCAGCCGGGCGCCGTCGGAAAGATACATCCCGTAGCCGTCCTTTTCACGGTCCACATAGCCGTTGAACAGACCGTCCGGATCCGAAAACGTGAACAGACCGTCCGCCGTGACGTACAGCTCCCAAGCGCCGGTCTGATCGCGCCAGTAGCCGAACAGGTTGGTGAAATCCCGCTCCGCCGCGCCGTTGGGACCCGTGATTTCCGCGGTCGCCTCCGCCTCGGAAGCATCCGGAGCGGTCGTTTCCGGTGCAGACGTGGAGGCATCTTCCGCTGCCGTATCCGACGTGCCGACTGGGGATGGCGCATCTCCGCGGCCCGCGCCGTTCTGCTCCGGCTTATTCCGGCCCTTCATCAAAAAGAGGACGCACAACAATACGATGACGGCGGCAAGAACGATCAGAACGATGGTTCTCGGTTTGCCTTTTTTGTGAGAGGCAGATGCGGATGATGCCGGCAGGGGCTCGCTCTGTGTGACCGGAGCGGCGGGCGCGGGATCGTTTCGGGGCGGCTCCGGTCGCGCCGCCAAAGCGGCAGGAAGCGGCAAACCGCATTCCGTACAGAATTTCGCGCCGGGATCGTTTTCCGTCTGACAACCGGGACAACGCATAAGATCAGCTCCTTGTCTTTTATATTTCTATTATATCTTCTGACTTGACAAATTACAACCATTTGCAAATAATTCTTTCCTTCTCCGGAAGCATATGCTATACTTTGGATATAAAGAAGAACGGATATGATGAAGATGAACGTATTTGACGAAATCAGAAAGACAAGAAA
>CAMVNL010000100.1 GCA_947168785.1 uncultured Clostridia bacterium
AGCAGAAGCTGAAGGCTGAAACCGCCTGTGATATCCAAGCGCGACGGACCCATGACCGCTCATGGGTCCGTTTTTTCGGTTCGTCGCTTTTTTGCCGGCGGAAAAACGCTCCGGAAATGTCGGTTGCCGCTGCACAGGTTGACCATGATCGCATAAGATAAAAACGGGGGCGTCGTCAATGCGGCGTCCCCCCACCCGTTTTTACGGGCAGCAACCGGCAAAGGAGGTGTTACCCATCGAAACGAAAGTCATTGATATCAGCTCTCACCAGAAATCCGTGGACTTCGCCAAGGTCAAGGCCTCCGGCGTCACCGGCGTCGTCATCCGGGCGGGCTATACCGGCTACGGGGCGAAGCATAAAATGTACCGGGACGACTGGTTTGAATCCCATTACAAGGCTGCGACGGAGGCAGGGCTGGACGTTGGCGCATACTATTATTCCTGCGCGCTGTCGGAGGCCTTCGCGGAAAAGGAGGCGAACTATTTCCTCTCCCTGCTGGAAGGGAAGCGGTTCGGCCTGCCGGTCTATATGGACGTGGAGGAGAGCCACTCCACCACCGACATGCCCGCCCTCGGCCGCGATAAATTGACGGCGGTGGTGAAAAAATGGTGCGAGACCGTGGAAAACGCCGGGTATTTCACCGGTTTTTACACCATGAAAGCCTGGTGCGGAACCTATCTCGATATGGAGGTGCTCTCCCGCTTTACCTTTTGGCTGGCCCATTGGGCGAATCAGACGGATTATTCCGGCGCCTACGGTATGTGGCAGTATTCCTCCGAGGGTTCCGTCCCCGGTGTTTCCGGCAACGTGGATCTGGACCGCTGCTACCGGGATTTCCCTGCCATTATCCGGGCAGAAGGGCTCAACGGCTACGGCGCGGCCCGCTACACGGTGGCGGCGGCCGGCCTGACGAAGGCCCAGTCCGTCAGAGCGGAAAATGCGCTGCGCTCCGCCGGTTTCTCCCCGTCCGTGACAGAAGAATAATCAGATAAAGCCTTGACGTGTTAAGGCGCCGAGCGAACGTTTGAATATCATTCAACCATGCCGACCCGATAAAAAACGCCCCGCCGGACGTGATCCGGCGGGGAATGCGTGTTGTTTGTGGTGCGCCTGTTTCGCTCAGTTCTTGACCGGCGTGAAGATGTTGCCCACGGCACCGGCGCCCTTGACGAGGGCGCGTCCCGCAAAGGCCACAATGGCGATGACGACAGCCACGACGGCGCAGATGATTCCCTTTTTCATTTTCTCTCACCTTTTTTTTGAAATAACAGGAGTGCAATTGATCCCACACTTCTTATTATCGCCGGAAATGTTGCGATTTCGTTAACGAAATGTAAAAATCCGGTTGTTTTTCACAAAAAAGCGTCGTCAAAGCCGCTGTTTTTGCAGAGATTCCGCATGTCCTCCGGCAGGGGAGCGGTAAAGGTGAGGGGTTCCCACGTGACAGGGTGGGTCAGGGTCAGCTTCGCGCAGTGCAGCGCGGCCCGGTCCATGGCGGTATCCGTGGAGCCGTACATGGCGTCCCCGGCCAACGGCGCGCCAAGCGACGCGAAGTGCACCCGGATCTGATGGGTGCGGCCCGTCTCCAGGTTGATTCGCAGCAGCGTGCGCCGCCCGTCGGTGGCTAACGCCTCCCAGTGGGTCACGGCTGTCTCTCCACTGCTGTTATCCATACTGACCGCCCGCAGGGTCTTCATGGGGTCAGGGCGGTAGATGTTCCTGTCGATCGTCCCGCTGCCGTGAAATTCCCCGCCCGCTATGGCGAGATATTCCTTCTGAACCCGGTCCGGCAGCACGGAGGCCGCGTGGCGGTTCAGCGCCAGCACCATCAGGCCGCTGGTACACTTGTCCAGCCGTCCCACTGCCCGGAAGACCACGTTTTTGCCCGCGTAATAGGCGGCCACCTGATTTGCGAGGGTGTCGCCCTGATGGTTGTGGGTGGGGTGGACCGCCAGCCCCGCCGGTTTGTTGACGATCAGGATATCCGCGTCCTCATAGACGACAGAGAGATCAGCGCAGTCGGTGGGCAAAATGGCGGTCTCTTCCTCCGGGAAGGTGACGGTCACCACGTCCCCGGCGCGCAGCAGGTCGATGGTGCGGATGTGCTCGCCGTTGCGTTTCAGCCCGTCGGGGTCGTTTTTCAGGATGTTGACGCTGCGGGCGGAGGTCTTCAGCCGCCCCCGCAGCCATACCTTCAGCTTTTTGCCGTCGTAGGCCTCGTCAATGACGTAGTCGATGGATCGTTTCATCTTATCAGCCGTTTTGCAGGATCTTTTTCAGGTACTGGCCCGTGTAGCTGGCGGGCTTCTGCGCCACTTCTTCCGGCGTGCCCTCGGCCACGATCGTGCCGCCCCGGAAGCCGCCCTCCGGCCCCAGGTCGATGATATGGTCGGCGCTCTTGATCACGTCAAGGTTGTGCTCGATCACGATGACCGTGTTGCCGTTGTCCACCAGCTTCTGCAGCACGTCGATCAGCTTGTGAACGTCGGCGGTGTGCAGGCCCGTGGTGGGCTCGTCCAGAATATACATGGTCTTGCCGGTGGATTTCTTCGACAGCTCCGTGGAGAGCTTCACCCGCTGGGCCTCGCCCCCGGAAAGCTGTGTGGCGGGCTGGCCGATGGAGATATAGCCCAGCCCCACGTCGAACAGCGTTTGCAGCTTGCGGCGGATGGCCTGATGGTTTTCGAAGAAGTGCAGGCCCTCTTCCACCGTCATGTTCAGCACGTCGCTGATGTTTTTGCCTTTATACTTCACTTCCAGCGTCTCCCGGTTGTAGCGGGCCCCCTTGCAGACTTCGCAGGGCACGTACACGTCCGCCAAAAAGTGCATTTCGATCTTGATGATGCCGTCGCCCTGGCAGGCCTCGCACCGGCCGCCGGAGACATTGAAGGAGAACCGGCCCGGGCCGAAGCCCTTCACCTTCGCGTCGGTGGTCTCCGAAAACAGCTTGCGGATATCGGTGAACACGCCGGTGTAGGTGGCGGGATTGGAGCGGGGCGTGCGGCCGATGGGGGACTGGTCGATGTCGATGACCTTGTCGAGGTTATCCACCCCTTCAAAGCCCTTGTTTTTGCCGGGATACTGGCGCGCGCCGTTCAGCTCGCTGGCCAGATGCTTAAACAGGATCTCGTTGATCAGCGAGGACTTGCCGGAGCCGGAAACGCCGGTCACCGCGATGAACTTGCCCAGCGGGAAGGTCACGTCCAGGTCCTTCAGGTTGTTCTGCGCCGCCCCGAAGACCTTGAGGAATTTGCCGTTGCCCTCGCGCCTGTGTTCCGGGATCTCGATCTTCTTTGCTCCGGTCAGGTACTGGCCCGTGATGGACCGATGGCACTTCTTGATGTCCTCCACCGTGCCCTGGGCAACGATCTCGCCGCCGTGGATGCCTGCCCCGGGGCCGATATCCACGATATGATCGGCGCTGAGCATGGTCTCTTCGTCGTGCTCCACCACGATCAGGGTGTTGCCCAGATCCCGCAGGTTTTTCAGCGTCTCGATCAGCTTGGTGTTATCCCGCTGGTGCAGGCCGATGCTGGGTTCGTCCAGTACGTAGAGCACGCCGGTCAGGGCGGAGCCGATCTGCGTGGCAAGGCGGATGCGCTGGCTTTCGCCGCCGGAAAGGGTGCCGGAGGACCGGGCCATGGTCAGGTAATCCAGCCCCACCTTCTCGAGAAATTCCAGCCGCGCCCGGATCTCCTTGACGATGCCGTGGGCGATAAACTCCTCCTTTTCCGTCAGCTGCAGGCCGTTCAAAAAGGCCAGCGCCTCGGAGATGGACAGGCAGGTGAATTCATAGATGTTTTTGCCGCCCACGGTGACGGCGAGGATCTCGGGGCGCAGCCTTGCCCCCTTGCACGCCTGACACTCGTGGTCGGTCATGAACAGTTCGATCTCCCACCGGGCCCACTCGCTGTTTGACTCCCGGTAGCGCCGTTCCAGATTGTTGACGATGCCCTCAAACGGGGCGTAGTAGGTGCCGCTGCCAAGGGACGTGCTGCGGTGCAGGCGCAGCTTTTCGTCGCCGGTGCCGTAGAGAATGGCGTTGACCGCCTCTTCGGACAGGTCCTTGATGGGGTCGTCCAGCGAGAAGCCGAACTTCTCGGCCAGCCCCTCCATATACATGCGGGCGATGGTGCCGAACTTTTCGTTGGTCCAGCCGCAGCCCTTCACCGCGCCCTTGTTGATGGAAAGATTCTTGTCCGGCAAAATCAGGTCCGGGGAGACTTTCTTGAAAATGCCGAGGCCGGCGCACTTGGGACAGGCGCCGAAGGGGTTATTGAAGGAAAACGCGCCGGGGGAGAGCTCCCCGAGGCTCACGTCGTGGTCCGGGCAGGCGAACTTGGCGGAGAACAGCATCTCTTCGCCCCCCACCACCGACACGGTGGCGATGCCGTTGCCCTGATCCAGCGCAGTCTCCAGCGAATCCGCCACGCGGGAGGCGATGCCGTCCTTCAGCACCAGCCGGTCGATGACGATCTCGATCACGTGCTTGTTGGTTTTTGCCAGCTTGATGTCCTCGGAAAGGTCCCGCATTTCGCCGTCGATGCGGGCCCGCACGAAGCCCTGCCTGCGGGCGGCCTCCAGTATCTTCACGTGCTCGCCCTTGCGGTTCTTCACCACCGGGGCCAGGATCATGAACTTGGTCCCCTCTTCCAGCGCCATCACCCGGTCGGTCATCTGGTCCACGGTCTGTGCCTTGATCTCCCGGCCGCAGACGGGACAGTGGGGGATGCCGATGCGGGCGTACAGCAGCCGCAGGTAGTCGTAGATCTCCGTCACCGTGCCCACGGTGGATCGGGGGTTTTTGGAGGTGGTCTTCTGGTCGATGGAGATAGCGGGGGAGAGGCCCTCGATCAACTCCACGTTGGGCTTTTCCATCTGCCCGAGGAACTGCCGGGCGTAGGAGGAGAGGGATTCCACGTACCGCCGCTGCCCCTCCGCGTAGATGGTATCGAAGGCCAGCGTGGATTTTCCCGACCCGGAAAGGCCGGTAAAGACGATCAGCCTGTCCCGGGGCAAGACCAGATCGACGTTTTTCAGATTGTGTTCTTTTGCGCCTAAAATGCGGATGGTTCGTTCTGTCACTTTTCCTGCTCCCTCAATTGCCTGATGCGGTCACGCAGCTTGGCGGCCGCCTCAAATTCCAGTATCTTCGCCGCCGCCTTCATCTCCTTGGTTAGGGATTCGATCAGCTGTTCGCGCTCTTTCTTCGTCAGCTTTCTGCCGTCCGCGTTGCGCGCCACCTTGCGGCTTTCGGATATTTCTATGATGTCGCGGATGCCCTTGACGATGGTCTTGGGAACGATGCCGTGCTCTTCGTTATACTTTTCCTGTTTCTCTCTTCTGCGGTAGGTCTCCCGGATGGCCCGCTCCATGGAGGGCGTCACCGTGTCCGCGTACATGATGACCTTGCCGCCGGCGTTTCTGGCCGCCCGGCCCACGGTCTGGATCAGCGAGGTCTCGCTGCGCAGGAAGCCCTCCTTGTCCGCGTCCAGCACCACCACCAGCGATACCTCCGGCAGGTCAAGGCCTTCCCGCAGCAGGTTGATGCCCACCAGCACCTCGAATTCGCCGAGGCGCAGGTCCCGGATGATCTCCATCCGCTCCATGGTGTCGATATCGGAGTGCATATACCGCACCTTGATCTTGTAGTCCGCCAGATAGTCGGTCAGGTTTTCGGCCATCTTTTTGGTCAGCGTGGTGATCAGTACCCGTTCTTTGCGGGCGGTACGGAGGTTGATCTCGGAGATCAGGTCGTCGATCTGCCCCTCCACCGGGCGGACCTCGATCTCGGGATCCAGCAGGCCCGTGGGTCGGATGATCTGCTCGGCGATCCGCGCGCTGCGGCTGCGCTCAAACTCGCCCGGCGTGGCGCTGACAAAGATATTCTGATTGGTGCGGGCGTAGAACTCGTCGAAGGTCAGCGGGCGATTGTCGAAGGCGGAGGGCAGGCGGAAGCCGAACTCCACCAGCGCCTCCTTGCGGGAACGGTCCCCGCCGTACATGGCCCCCACCTGCGGCAGCGTCACGTGGGATTCGTCCACGAACAGCAGAAAGTCCTCCGGGAAGAAGTCCAGCAGCGTAAAGGGGGCGGA
Organism: uncultured Clostridia bacterium; assembly: GCA_947168785.1. GTDB lineage: Bacteria > Bacillota > Clostridia > Oscillospirales > Acutalibacteraceae > RUG806. Next base: position 6,097 of record CAMVNL010000100.1, read on the forward strand.
ACCCGGCTCCCGGTCCGACATGACGCGGGAATAGTTCTCAATGCCCTTGCAAAAGCCCGTCTCCCGCAGCATTTCCATATCGTATTCGGTGCGCTGGCGGATGCGCTGGGCCTCGATCAGCTTGCCCTGCGACTGGAACCATGCCTCGCGCTCCTCCATTTCTGCCATCAGCTTTTCAATGGATTGCTCCATCTTCTCCGGGGAGATCACGTAGTGGGAGGCGGGGTAGATGGCCACGTGGTTCAGCACGTTTTTCGTCTCGCCGTTCAGGGGGTTGAACTCGCTGATCCGGTCGATCTCATCGCCGAAAAACTCCACCCGCACCGCCGTGTCGTTGGTGTAGACGGGAAAGATATCCACCACGTCGCCCTTCACCCGGAACTTGTTGCGGATGAAGTTCAGGTCGTTGCGCTCATACTGGATCTCCACCAGCCGCTGGATCAGCTCGTCCCGGGATTTTTCCATGCCCGGACGCAGGGAGATCACCATGCTCTTGTAGTCGATGGGGCTGCCCAGCGAATAGATGCAGGACACCGACGCCACGATGATCACGTCCCGCCGTTCGGACAGGGCGGAGGTGGCGGAGTGCCGCAGCCGGTCGATCTCGTCGTTGATGGCGGAATCCTTCTCGATATAGGTATCCGTGGTGGCGATGTAAGCCTCCGGCTGATAATAGTCGTAGTAGCTGACGAAGTATTCCACCGCGTTCTCCGGGAAGAACTCCCGGAATTCCGAGCAGAGCTGCGCCGCCAGCGTCTTGTTGTGGGCCAGCACCAGCGTGGGCCGGTTCATCTGGGCGATGACGTTGGCCATGGTGAAGGTCTTGCCGGACCCGGTCACGCCCAGCAGCGTCTGTTCTTTATATCCCTTTTGCAGTCCCTCCACCAGCTCCCGGATGGCCTCCGGCTGGTCGCCCGTAGGGGCGAAGGGGGATACGAGCTTGAAATGATCCATTGTCGTTCCTTTGCGTTTCGTTGCAAGTGATTCGTTGCAATAATATTCTATTATACCATAAATATAAAGATTGTAAAGAGAAGAACAAATGTTCGTCTGTATCATATCACAATCTTCCGGCAAAGTCAACAGCGGAATCGGCTTCCGGTGATAATTCACACCGGGCCCCATCCCGCGCACAATGTGCGCTTTGAGCGTCACAATGTGCATACCCCCGCGCACAATGTGCGCCTTCCGCGTCACAATGTGCACCACCCCGCGCACAATGTGCGCTTTCAGCGTCACAATGTGCACCACCCCGCGCACAATGTGCGCTTTCAGCGTCACAATGTG
>CAMVNL010000101.1 GCA_947168785.1 uncultured Clostridia bacterium
AGAACACCCGGTTGATCCCCGTCACTTCGTTGACGACCCGCACCGACACCCGGTCCAGCAGCTCAAAGGGCAGACGCACCCAGTCGGCGGTCATGAAATCGTCGGTGGACACGGCCCGCAGCGCCACGGCATAATCATAACTGCGCCCGTCGCCCATCACACCCACCGAGCGCATGTTGGTCAGCGCGGCGAAATACTGGTCCGCTGCGGCGGACAGCCCCGCGGCGGCCATCTCCTGGCGGAAAATGGCGTCGGCTGCACGGAGCATTGAGAGCTTTTCTTTCGTGACCTCGCCGATCACTCGGATCGCCAGCCCCGGCCCGGGGAAGGGCTGGCGGCTCACCAGCGCTTCGGGCAGCCCCAGTTCCCGGCCTAACTGCCGCACCTCATCCTTGAAGAGCAGCCGCAGCGGCTCGATGATCTCCCTGAAGTTTACGTGATCCGGAAGCCCACCCACGTTATGATGGCTCTTGATGACGGCGGCGGGGCCGAGGCCGGATTCGATCACGTCGGGATATATGGTGCCCTGTGCCAGATAGTCCACCGCGCCGAGTTTCCGGCTCTCGGCTTCAAAGACGCGGATGAACTCCTCACCGATGATCCGGCGCTTTTCCTCCGGCTCCGTCACACCGGCCAGGCGGGACAGAAACCGGTCCGCCGCGTTCACGCGCACGAAGCGGAGCATCCGGTCGGAAAACGCGGCTTCCACCTGGTCGGCTTCGTCCTGCCGCAGCAGGCCGTGATCCACGAAAACGCAGGTGAGCTGGGAGCCGATCGCCTCCGAGAGCAGCGCGGCGCACACAGAAGAGTCCACGCCGCCGGACAGTGCCAGCAGCACCCGGCCATCGCCGATCTTATCCCGCAGTTCCGTCACGGCGCGTTCCCGAAAGCTTTGCATCGTCCAGTCACCGGCGGCATGGCAGACCCGCGTCAGAAAGTTGCTCAGCATCGTCTGTCCGTATTGTGTGTGGCGAACCTCCGGGTGGAATTGTACGCCGTAAAACCCGCGATCCTCATCGGCAATGGCCGCGTTGGGGCAGGCTGCGCTCCGGGCGATCACCCGGAAGCCCTCCGGTACGCGCTCCATATAGTCCCCGTGGCTCATCCAGGTGACGCTCGTCTCCGGAATACCGTGAAAAAGCGGGCTGTCGACGGCAAAGACAGCTTCCGTTTTTCCGTACTCCCGGGCCGTGTCCGCCTGCGCGGGCACGACCGAGCCGCCCAGACGCTGCGCCATGAGCTGACAGCCATAGCAGATGCCCAGGATTGGCACACCCAGGGCAAAAACGCCCTCGTCCACGTCCGGGGCACCCGGTTCGTATACGCTGCCCGGCCCACCGGTGAAGATGATACCGATGGGATCAAATCGCCGGATCTGTTCAAGGGGCATCGTGCACGGATGTACTTCGCAGTAAGCGCCGCTCTCCCGCACGCGCCGGGCGATCAACTGGTTATACTGTCCACCGAAATCAAGGACCAGAACTCGCTGCATTGCTTGCTCCCCCAAAAAAGAAAATTCCGAAAGAGAGTATAATACCCCCTGTCGGAACCCCATTGTTCTTGACTAAAATATACTATAGAGAATTATTGCCGTCAATTCCGGCGAATGTAAAATTTTATCACCGCAGAAAACGGCGATTTTTTGCAATTTGACGATTGACTTCCTGCAAACACGAGCGTATCATGTGGCACATTGAGAGACAACGGTGTCTCCCGGACCAAAAGGCCCGGGCACCGCTGTCTCTCTTTTTGTTTTTTGCCTATTATCAATCGGAAAAAGGAGAGATGATCCATGACCGTACCGGAAATGTTTGGCTGCAAGGTGTTTGACGACCGGCAGATGCGCGCCCGTCTGAGCGCGAAGGTCTACGCTTCCCTCAAGGAGACCATCGACAACGGCAAGAAGCTGGACCTGTCGGTGGCCAACTCCGTGGCACAGGCCATGTGCGCCTGGGCTGTGGAGAACGGCGCGACGCATTTTACCCACTGGTTCCAGCCTATGACGGGCATTACCGCCGAGAAGCACGACGGCTTTATCAGCCCGGCTCCCAACGGCGGCGTGATCATGGAGTTCTCCGGCAAGGAACTGATCCAGGGCGAGCCGGACGCCTCCAGCTTTCCCTCCGGCGGCCTGCGCGCCACCTTTGAGGCCAGAGGCTATACCGCCTGGGACCCCACCAGCTATGCTTTTATCAAGGAGAACACACTGTGCATCCCCACGGCCTTCTGCTCCTACGGCGGAGAGGCGTTGGATAAGAAAACACCGCTGCTGCGCTCCATGGAAGCGCTCAATACCCAGGCCATGCGTATCCTGCGGCTCTTCGGCAACAAGGACGTCAAGCGCGTCATCACCAGCGTGGGCCCCGAGCAGGAGTACTTTCTTGTGGACCGGGAGATGTACCTCAAGCGCAAGGATCTTGTCTATACCGGCCGGACGCTTTTCGGCGCCATGCCGCCCAAGGGCCAGGAGTTGGACGACCATTACTTCGGCGCCATCAAGCCCCGGGTGCAGGCCTATATGGAGGATCTGAACGAGGAGCTCTGGAAGCTGGGGATCCTGGCCAAGACCGAGCACAACGAGGTAGCCCCGGCGCAGCATGAGCTCGCGCCCATCTACACCACCACCAACGTGGCCACCGATCACAACCAGCTGACCATGGAGATCATGAAAAAGGTGGCGCGCAAGCACGGCCTGGCCTGTCTGCTGCATGAAAAGCCCTTTGCCGGGGTCAACGGCTCGGGCAAGCACAACAACTGGTCCATGGCCACCAACACGGGCGTCAACCTTCTGTCTCCCGGAGATACGCCCTATGAGAATGCCCAGTTCCTGCTGTTCCTGGCCGCGGTGATCCAGGCGGTGGACGATTATCAGGATCTGCTGCGCATGAGCGTCGCAACTGCGGGCAATGACCACCGGCTCGGCGCCAACGAGGCCCCGCCGGCCGTGATCTCCATGTTCCTGGGTGACGAGCTCAATGCGGTGCTGGAGGCCATCGAAAACGATACGCCCTACGCCGGCGTGGAGAAAATGCGTATCCGCCTGGGGGCGGATGTTCTGCCGCGCTTCAATCGCGACACCACCGACCGGAACCGCACCTCGCCCTTCGCTTTTACCGGCAACAAGTTCGAGTTTCGCATGGTGGGCTCCAGCAACTCCATCGCCTGCGCCAACGTGATGATCAACGCCTCGGTAGCGGAGTCCCTGCGGCAGTTTTCCGATGCGCTGGAAAGCGCCGAGGACTTTGACAAGTGCCTGCACGAGCTGATCCGGGATACGGTCAAGGCGCATCGGCGCATCATCTTCAACGGCAACGGCTATGACGACGCATGGATCGAGGAGGCGACCTGTGAGCGGGGCTTGCTGAACCTGCGTACAACACCTGACGCCCTGCGTCCGCTGCTGGAGGAGAAAAACATCCACATGCTCACGTCTCATAAGGTCTATACCGAGAGCGAGCTTCGTTCCCGCTATGAGATCCAGCTGGAAAACTATGTACGCACCGTACGCATTGAGGCTTTGACCATGGTGGATATGGCGCGAAAGGATATCCTGCCGGCGGTGGTTGGATACTGTGAAAAGCTCCTCTGCTCCATAGAGAGAAAAAAGGCGGTGGGAGGAGCTGTCTCCTGCGGCTACGAGACGCGCACGGCCGGCCGGCTGTCCACCCTGGCCGACCGGATCGACGAGGCAGTATCTGTGCTTGAGAACACCGTAAAAACTCTGGACAGCTTGGGCGATTACGCTGCCGAGGGCGATTATACCCGGGATGAGGTGCTTCCCAAAATGGCAGAGCTTCGCGCCTTCTGCGACGAGGCCGAGACCTTGACCTCTGCGGAATACTGGCCGTTTCCGACCTACGGCGATCTGCTTTTCGGCGTGTAAGAGGGAACAGAACAAAAAAATAAAAGGGATAGCCGTCACCCTGCTACAAGTACCGGCTATCCCAAAGCGCAATGGAGGGCAAGCCAACCATTACGCCCTCCACTTTAACAAACAACTTCGGTTAAGTCAAGGAGGGAAACAAATGACAGTAGAATTCTGGCTTTTGATCGGCGCCGCGCTGGTGTTCTGGATGCAGGCGGGCTTCGCCATGGTGGAGACCGGCTTTACCAGAGCCAAAAACGCCGGCAACATCATTATGAAGAACCTTATGGACTTCTGCATCGGAACCGTGGTGTTCTCCCTGCTGGGATACTCGCTGATGATGGGCGAGGACACGTTTTTCGGCCTCGTGGGCAAGCCCAACCTGGACCTGTTCACGCATTTTAAAGAATTTATCGCCTCCCCGGCAGAAGGCTTCACAGACTCCAGCTATTTCGTATTCAACCTGGTCTTCTGCGCCACCACGGCCACTATCGTCTCGGGAGCCATGGCGGAGCGGACGAAATTCGCCGCCTACTGTGTCTACTCGGCGGTGATCAGTCTGTTGATCTACCCCATCGAGGCCCACTGGATCTGGGGCGGCGGCTGGCTGAGCCGCCTGGGCTTCCACGACTACGCCGGTTCCTGCGCCATCCACATGGTGGGCGGCATCGCAGCGCTGATCGGCGCTGCTGTGCTGGGACCGCGCATCGGCAAGTATGTCACCGACAAAAACGGCAGGGTCGTCAAGGTAAACGCCATTCCCGGCCATTCCATCCCCCTGGGCGCGCTGGGCGTGTTCATCCTCTGGCTGGGCTGGTACGGCTTCAACGGCGCGGCGGCTGCTACCCCCTCGGAACTCTCGTCCATTTTCCTGACGACCACCATCGCCCCGTCTGTGGCTACCTGCACCACCATGATCTTCACATGGATCAAAAACGGCAAGCCGGACGTTTCCATGTGCCTGAACGCCTCCCTGGCGGGGCTGGTGGGCATCACGGCGGGCTGCGACGCATTGGACGCCCTGGGCGCTGCAGTCGTCGGGATCGTGTCCCGTATCCTGGTCGTGGTCGTGGTCGAGGTGTTGGATCTCAAGCTGCATGTGGACGATCCCGTGGGCGCTGTGGGTGTCCATTGTGCCAACGGCATCTGGGGTACGATCGCCGTTGGACTGCTGGCTAATCCTGACGCGCCTGCCGGACTGTGTGGACTTTTCTACACCGGCTCCTTTACACAGCTGGGGATCCAGCTCCTGGGGTTCGCGGCCGTGGCGGCCTGGGCGACGCTGACCATGTGGGGGTTCTTTGCACTCCTGAAAAAGCTCGACTTTCTGCGTGCCGAGCCCGCGGATGAGCTGGCCGGTCTGGACATCAGCGAGCACGGTCTCCCCAGCGCCTACGCGGACTTCGCTCCGGCTGTGGACAAATACGCCGAATTCGGCACCGGAGAGCAGATCGTGGCCGTGACCGGCTCTGCGCCTCCGGCCGAGGCGATCCCGGTCCGGCGCGAGGCGAGCTTTGACGGCCACAAGTTCACCAAGGTGGAGATCGTTTTCAAGGAGGAAAAGCTCTATGCCCTCAAGGACGCCATGAGCAAGCTGGGCATCACCGGCATGACCGTCTCCCACGTGATGGGCTATGGCATACAGAAGGGCCACACCGAGTATTACCGCGGCGTCGCTGTGGAGACCGACCTGCGGCCCAAGGTGCAGGTGGACATCGTAGTCAGCGCCATCCCCGTGCGGGATGTGATCGAGACGGCCAAGAAGGTGCTCTACACAGGGCACATAGGCGACGGCAAGATCTTTGTCTACGACGTGGAAAACGTGGTCAAGGTCCGTACCGGCGAGGAGGGTTTCGACGCCCTGCAGGATGTGGAGTGAGTTTCATGCGGGACTATGAGTATGAGTACTGTGCAAGAACGGACTATATCCGTTCTGTAGTGGAGAAAAGCGGCGCAGCGGGGATCGTATACGGCAACTCCGGCGGCAAGGACAGCGCCCTGACGGGCATCCTCTGTAAGGCCGCCTGTGACAACACAGTGGGGATCATCATGCCCTGCGGCGCCAATCGGAACTATACCACGGATACCACCGACGCCATGACAGTGGCCCGGCAGTACGGCATTGAGACCCGCATCGTGGATCTTTCGGCGGTGCGCACCGCGGAGCTGCAGGCCATCGAGGGTAAGTGTGATTTAAAAGATAACGTCTGCAATAACATTGCCCCGCGTCTTCGTATGACGACGCTCTATGCTTTTGCAGCGGCGGAAAACCGGCTTGTGGCCGGCACCGGTAACCGCAGCGAGGCTTACATGGGTTACTTCACCAAATGGGGCGACGGCGCCCATGACTTCAATCCTATCGCTGATCTGACGGTCACGGAGATCTATGAATTCCTCCGCTGGCTCAAGGCTCCCACGTTCCTGCTCCAAAAAGCACCGTCGGCAGGATTGTTCGATGAGCAGACCGATGAGGCCGAGATGGGCGTCACTTACAAGGCAATTGACAACTTTCTCCTAAACAACCGGGTGGGAGGAAAGGAAATGGAGATCATAGAAAGCTTTCACCGGCGAAGCCTCCACAAGCTCCGGCCGATCAGCACTTTTGAAAACCCGTAATCTTTTCAGGAGGGACCCATGGAAAAACGACAGCAGCTCTATGAGGGCAAAGCGAAAAAGGTCTTTGCCACCGAGGATCCCGATTATCTCATTGTCCGCTATAAAGATGACGCGACCGCATTCAACGGCGTCAAGCGCGGCACCATCGAGGGCAAGGGCGTCATCAACAACCGCATGAGCAATTATCTGATGCGCTACCTGGAGCGCGCGGATATCCCGACCCATTTTGTCCGGGAACTCTCTGAGCGGGAGACACTGGTGAAAAGGGTCGAGATCGTCCCGTTGGAAGTGATCGTGCGCAACATCGCCGCGGGATCCTTTTCCCAGCGCTACGGCGTGGAGGAGGGAACGGCATTCGCCTCGCCCACGGTGGAATTCTCGTATAAAAACGACGCGCTGGGCGATCCGCTGATCAACACGGACGGCGCGCTGGCACTGGGGCTGGCCGACCGGACGGAGCTGGCACTGATCCGGCAATATGCCCTGCGCATCAACCAGGAGCTCCGGAAGTTCTGGCGCAGCTGCGGCGTGACGCTGGTGGATTTCAAACTGGAATTTGGGCGCTTGCGGGACGGCACCGTCGTTCTGGCGGATGAGATCAGCCCCGATACCTGCCGCCTTTGGGACGCCGCCACGGGAGAAAAACTGGACAAGGACCGCTTCCGCCGGGACCTTGGCGGCGTGGAGGACGCCTATCGGGAGATCCTGCGCCGTATGGAGAGCCATGATGCATAAACGCGCGCCCATTCGTGCCGAACACCACCTCCGGGAAGAGTGTGGTGTTTTCGGCGTTTTCTCAGCCCGTCGGCGGGATCTGGCTTCCCTCGTCTATTACGGCCTTTTTGCCCTGCAGCACCGGGGGCAGGAGAGCGCCGGGATC
>CAMVNL010000102.1 GCA_947168785.1 uncultured Clostridia bacterium
TCAGCGCGGGGCTGGCGAACACCACGTAAGTGGCGCTGCGCGGCGCAGCGGACTGCGAGGTATAAACGGTGTTGCCGGAGGCGTCCGTAACGGTGATCGTGCTGCCCGCGGCAACGAGATTGCTCCCGCCGCCTCTGCCGCCCATGCCGCCGTTACCGCCGAAGGCAACGTAGGCGCCGGTGTAGCTCTGCTGCATCATGGCGTGACCCACTGCCAGCACCGTCGCGCCGGAAAAGGTGCAGCCGTATTCCGTATCAATGGGATCGCCGTCGCCCTGACTAGGCGCGTAAACCTCCAGCGTGCCGCCCGCGAGATTGGCGCTGCCGTTGGAATCGATCCCGTCACCATTCGTGACGTTTACGTAAACATAGCCGCCGTACTGGTTGTAGCTGAAATCCGCGCTGCGGTCTGCGATATCGCCGTTGGCGGCGTTGACGCCGTCGTCGGTGGCCGTCACGTACACGTTGCCGCTGTACACGTTGACCACGGAGCCTTCGATGCCTTCCGCCGCTTTCGTCACGTGGATCGTGGGGCCGTCCGTCCCTGCCGCGCCAACGTTCAGGGTATCGTCGCACTTGATGCCGTCGTCGTTGGCGGAGATCGTGATATTGCCCGAAAGAATGTTGAGAGCCTTTTCCGACTTGATGGCGTCGCCGTCATAGGAACGCGCGTCCTCTGGGTCTTTATAGCTGTGTTTGATGCTGACGTTGAGCGTGACGTCTTGAATCGTCAGAGAGGCGGTGGAGAGCAGCACGTCGGTGTAGTTGCCGTCCGCGTCTTCTTCGTAGAGATCCGCGCCGCCCTTCACGCCGTTTTTGCCGTTGGCGGTCACGTTGATCGTGCCCGTGCCGGAAATGGTCACGTTGGAGCCGTCCTTGCATTTGATGACGGCGTTTTCGATATCCGGATAGGTCGTTTCGTCGGTGTAAACGTCGTCGTTGTTGTATGGATCGTCGGCGAGATTGTTGACGGAACCTGCCGCAGCCGCGATGGTCACGCCGCTGCCCTTGTTACAGGTGATGGGAGCCGTCGCGTGAGCGGTGAGCGTCAGACCGTCAAGGATCAGGGTCACACCAGTGACGTTTTTCTTTACCACGATCGTTCCGTCCGCGCAGGAGCCGGATACGATATACGTCCCCGCTTCCGTAACGGAAAGCGCCGTGTTTTTCACTTTATAGCCGGTGTACGCGCCTTCGGTCACGGAGATCCCGCTGTCGGAAAAGACAAAGCGCGTGGCGTTGGCGGTATCGTATTCTGCTGCGCTTGCGGTCACGGCAAGCCCCATCATCGTGAGCAGCATCACCAGCGCGGTGATAACCGCAAGCAGTTTGTTCGTGTTTTTTGTTTTCATGTGTATCGCTCCTTTCTTCTGTTCAGATCCGGGAAATCGTTATTTCGTGCCCGTCAGAGCCACGCCGTTCACGTAGAGCGTGTAACCGTTCGAGATCACGTTGGCGGCGTTCCCGGTAAAGCTCGTCACGTGGCTGTCGCCGGTGAGCGTCCAGGTGCTGGTGGAATCCAGCGTCACGTCCACGGCGCCCACTTCGGTGGAAACGGTCTCGCCGCTGGCGTTCGTGATCTTGCCGCTCACCGCGCCCCTGAAGGAGGAACCGTCGGAAAGGTTCAGCGTCAGCTTGGAATTATCTCCCACGAGGATATCACCGGAAAGCGCCTGCTTTTTCGCATTCAGGGTGGCGGTGTTGCCGCCGCCGCTCCAGCCGTCGTCACAGACGGAGAGCAATACGTTCGCGCTGTCGGTGTTGGTGATCTTCACACCCGAGAGCGTGATCACGGCGTTGGTGTTCGTTACGTGAAAGACGTGGCCGCTTTTACTTGTCAGACTGCCGCCGGTCATCGTGAAGGAGGAGGTGCCGCTGGCGGCGTCGCCGGACATGGACTGATAGATCATGATGGAATCGAGGAAGGTGGCGTTGCCGTTGCGCCCCGTGTTGTTGGCGGTGAGGTCACAATCCGTCAGCGTGATGGAGTTGAGGCCCTCGATGCACACGCCCTCGGAAAGATTGGAGACGAGCTTCGCGTTGGATACGGTGATATCCGCCGTGGAATAAATCGCCGGGGAGCCGAGTCCGTTGGAGGTATACGTGCCGCCGTCCACGGTGACGGTGCCGCCGCCCCGGTCGGTGCGGATGGGCGCGGAGGACTGGCCGCTTGTAGTCACGGTCAGGTTATACGCCTTCGTCACGCCGCCGCCGGTGGTCATAATGCCGCCGGAGCCGCTGCCGGTGGTGGTGATGGTTGTGTCCCTGATGATCAGCGTGGTGCCGTCGCCGGAAGCGCCGTTCTGCCCGCCGTTGCCGCCGTAGCAGAACACGCCGTTCGCTCCGTTGGCGTCGCTGGTGATCGTGCCGCCAGTGATCGTGGTCGTGGAACCGTCCTTTACCAGCACCGCTGCGTTCTGTCCGTAGAAGTTGCAGTTGTCGCCGCCGTCGGAATCGCCGGATTTGGTAACGGTGGCGTTGCTGACCGTCACGTTGTCGGACGTGCTGATGAGCAGCGCGCTCTGATCCGCCGTAGAAGAGGTATAGGTTTTGCCCGTTTGGGTGGCTGCGGAGGTGATCTCCGTTGCGCCGTCATAGGTCACGCTGCCGCTGCTGCCGCCGGGAACTCCGCCGGGAGGATTTCCGCCGGGGCCGCCTTCGGGGGGATCGCCGGGAGGATTTCCGTCGGGAGGCGTTCCGCCGGGGCCTCCTTCCGGCGGTTCGCCGGGTTGTTCGCCGTCCGGAGTTCCACTGTCAGAGCCGGATGTATTGGTTTCGTTTTCGTTCGTTTGCGTCGCGGTACCCTGTGCGTCTGTCATCGTTTGTGTGGTTTCATTCGTTTTTCCGCAGGCGGCAAGCCCCATCAGGACCACCGCGATGGCGAGAAATACAGCGATTGTCTTTTTCATTGTCTGCACGCTCCTTTTTTCTTTGTCGCCGTCAGTGTAACAGGCGTTTTTAAAACGGAGTTTAAGTTTTTCCATTTATTTCCGGAATCGGAAAGATCAGCAGAAATCCGACCGCCACTCTGATTTTTCTCCGTATTGATCCGCCTGAATCTGTTCTGCGAATCCAGTTTATTATAAATCAGGATGCACATCTCCGAAAAGCCGGCGCGATTTTTACGAAAAACATACGAAAATCACCTTCTGAAAAGTATTTTTTTTAAGCCCCCTGCTTTTGGCCGATTTTCGTCGGATCGCGAACCGTGTTTTTGTACCGGATCCGAACGGAAATCCACTTTACTGTGGTACGGATCGACAATGCGTTTCCGTCCGATTCCGGTACCATATTATGGTTTGTCGGAGAAAAAAGCAAACGGACCGCCTGCATCGGGACAAGCGGTCCGTTTATCTCATTTTCGGAGCAGAGCTGACGGCTATTCCGTCTGCCCCGCTTTCCTTTTGCGCCAGGCAACTCATTTATATCCAAATATTCATAGGTTATTTATTCTGATGTGTTCATTTTAACGAATAAAATTCGTGCGCTGCCGCGCTTCCGGAACGGGGAATTCGTAGGTTTCTTTGGCAAGCGCGATGGCTTTCATCAAAAAACTCATATTTTTAGCCAGCATCCGCATCGTCTGAAGGCCTTCCACGTCCTGTTCGGCCTCGCCCTTTTCTCTTCCGTGAACGCTGTTCCAATACTGGCTGGAAACAATCGGCATGTTGGTCATGGAAAAGTATTTGTTGAGCTCGTCGAAGGTCGCGGAGCATCCGCCGCGACGGGCGACGACGACGCTGGCCCCCACCTTCATCGTTTTATCAAAATGCGTACTGAAGAAGAGCCTGTCAAGGCAGGCGATCAGCGTCGCGTTTGCGGAAGCGTAGTAAACCGGGGAGGCGATCACCAGCCCGTCTGCCGCTTCAAACTTCGGCGCAAGGTCATTTACAATATCGTTAAATACACACTTGCCCGTCTGAAAGCAGGTCTCGCAGGCAATACAGCCGCGGATATCCCTGTTGCCGATCTGTACGGTCTCGGTTTCGATCCCTTGGGCTGCGAACGTTGTTTCCATCTCTTTCAAAGCGATATCGGTGTTGCCCGCCTTCCTAGGGCTGCCGTTGATGATCAATACTTTCATATAGAATTCCTCCGATTTTATGCTGTTATGAAGCCGGTATCTTTTCTCGTTATCGGTTACTCAAAAGGTTTCCCTGTGGACTTTGCTGAAATCGAAATCCGATTCCGCATAGCCCTTCTTTCTTTCCCCTTTCCCGCCAAGCGCGATCAGGTTCAGTACGGCGTAACCGTCCGGTACGCCGAGCAGTTCGCGGATCTCTTCGTCAGAGGAACGGCTCCTTCCGGTCCGGTTGCGGATATGCACCCAACACGCGCCTACGTCATATTGCTCAGCGGCAAGAAGGATGTATCCGGAGGCAACGGCGCCGTCTTCAATCCAGAATTCTCCCCGGGAAAGCTCCACCATCACGACGATGACTGCGTCAGCGCAGATGATCTGGCTTCCGCCGAGACTCTTGCACCCTGCCAGTTCCCGGATCGTTTTTTTGTTTCTGACAACTACGAACTCCACCGGTCTGTGACCGAAGGAACAAGGCGCCGCGAGGGCGACTTTCATGATTTCGTTTATCACGTCGTCGCTGATTTTTGCATCCGTGTATTTTCTGACGGATCTGCGTTTTGCAGCCAGTTCAAAAAGTTGGTTGTTCATTTTTTGCCTCGTTGCGAACGTGTTTACAGCTTTGCCATTATTTCCGAAATCGCCACCAGCGCCGCCTTGCCGCTGATGGTGATTCTGCCGTTCCCCTGCGGACGGCAGCGGAGGTATCCGCCGCGTTTCGACGCCTGATAAGCGTAAATCTCACTTTTGCCCAGTTCTCGGGACCAGTAATCCGCGATCTGGCAATGGGCGGAGCCGCACACCGGGTCTTCGCTGATGGACAGCTTCGGACAGAAACTTCGGGAGACGCAGTCCGTCTCCCTTCCCCTCGCAGTGGCGTTCTGGATGCGACCTTCCAACGCCGTCAAAAGCTGTTGGTCCGGCGTCATGTTCCACACCTGTTCTTCCGATGCAAACACGCAGATCAGATCCAGCCCCAGCAGCGCTTTCACCGGGCGGACCCCAAAGGCCCGCTCCATCTCCGCAGTCACCGGGATCTCCTTCAAGTCATAGGTCGGAAAATCCATCTCATAGAAATCGCCGATCCGTCTGACCGTCAATCGGCCGCTCAACGTGTTGAATGCAACGGAGCCGCTTTCGGTTTCGTAAAAATGCAGGATCACGAAAGCGGACGCCAGCGTCGCATGACCGCACAGTTCCACCTCGGTGCCCGGCGTAAACCATCGGAGGCGATATCCCGTTTCCTCTTTCACGATAAACGCGGTTTCGCTCAGATTGTTTTCCATCGCCAGCTTCATCATGGCCTCTTCCGACGGCCACGCGTCCATGACGCAGACGGCGGCGGGGTTGCCGGAAAACGGTTTGTCTGTGAATGCGTCCACGATATATTGCTTCATAGGCCCTCCCGCCAATTACACCGTTGCGATGACTTCCACTTCACAAATCGCGCCCTTGGGCAGCGCCTGGATGCCGACGCAAGACCTGGCCGGTTTTTCGGTGAAATACCGGGCGTATATTTCATTAAAGGCGGCGAAATCGTTGATATCCGTCAAAAAGCAGAGGGTTTTTACCGCGTTTTCCGGTTTGCTTCCTGCGGCAGCAAGAATGACCGTCAGATTTTTCATGACCTGCTCCGCCTGCTCTTCAATGGTTGTGCCCACCAGCTCTCCCGTAGCGGGATCAAGGGCGATCTGCCCGGAGGTGTACACCAACCCGTTAACAATGACCGCCTGTGAGTACGGGCCGACCGCAGCCGGCGCTTTTTCCGTATGGATCTTTTGCATCGTTATTGCTCCTTTCTGCTGGATGTATTACTGTTTCATTATAATCGAAACATCTGAAGATTTCAATCCGAAAAAACAAACAGGGAACACATCGTGGCCTTTTGAAACAGCATCATTAGAAGAAAAGGGGCAATCCGGATTTATTTATTTCAATCCCATCATTATCCGTGCTTTCCTCTTTTTTTATATCCGCAGTCACAGTACGTGCCCCCGGAGGCAAGGGTGTATTGCCGCACAAATTCCGTTGCGCCGTCGGCTTTCGAAATAATAATAATATCATCAAATCTATTGCCGGCGGAGTATGGTTTGTTTTTATTCTTTGTACAACGACTGTACGATAAGAGTAAGACAGGAAATCGTAAACCGGAAATCGATATTTGTAAGAACAGAATGAAAATAATGGAGGAAGAACTTGACAAGTGACCTTTCGTTCACTATAATGGTGAACGAAAGGTCACTCTGCTATGGTTGGAGGGTATTATGGCGAAGGACACAAAAGAAAGAATCCTGGAAGCCGCGCTGGAGATGTTTTCACAAAACGGCTATGCCGGGACAAACGTCCGCGAATTGAGCGCGTCGCTCGGGCTTGTCAAGTCCGGCGTCTATAAACACTACGAGAGCAAGGAAGCCATCTGGAACGCGCTGCTGGATCAGATGATCGCTTATTATGCGGATCACTTCGGGTCCGCAGACCATCTGCCGCCCGTGCCGGATTCGTTGGAGGCGCTGACCCGGCTGACCATGCGGATGGCAAACGTTACCGTTCACGACGAAAAGATCGCCATGACGCGCAAGGTGCTGACGCTGGAGCAGTTCCGGGATCCGCGCGCCAGGGAGCTGGCGACAAAGCACTTTCTGACCGGCCTCACGGACATGTTCACACGGATCTTCACGGGCATGACGGAAAAGGGCCTGCTCAAAAAAGACGATCCCGCCATGCTGGCCTTCGCCTATACCGCGCCGATCTCCGCCCTGATCCACCTCTGCGACCGGGAGCCGGAGAAAACGGACGAGGCCATGGCGCAGATCGAAGCCTTCAGCAGACATTTTATCAAAGTTTACGGAGAGGCGGGCCATGAGTAAGAAAGCGCTTGTTGTGATCGATATCCAGAACGATATTACAAAACACTACAGGGACATCATCGGCAATATCAACGCCACGGTCGAATGGGCTTCGGCGCAGGGAATGGAGGTCGTTTATATCAAGCATCATAATCTGTCTGACGGTACCCGGACGTTCAAGCCGGGCACGAAGGGAGCGGAGCTTGCGCCGGAGTTGAACGTGGCGTCGGACAACGTCTTTGTCAAGACGAAGGCCAACGCGCTGACGAGCGAACCGTTCTCCGCGTTTATCCGGGACAACGACATCGATACGTTTTACATTCGGCGGAGATTCCGCAAAGGAATCCTGCGAGCTGTACAAGGACGCGCTGCAGGGCGGAGTGCCGGAGCGAGGCGCGTTC
>CAMVNL010000103.1 GCA_947168785.1 uncultured Clostridia bacterium
CTTTTAACTTTCAACTCTCAACTTTTTTGTCGCGCCAACGGCGCGACAAACTCCCCATTTACCGCGATCAGCTCCCGCCCTCATCCGCACCGCACAAAAAACAAAAGCGCCGTCCTGACCGACGGCGCGTTTGCTGTAAGGGGTATAAAGGAAGGTTTCAATAGTCTTTCACGTTACGGCTTCATTATACGGGGGCCGGCTTAATTCTAACTTAGAGGCAACGGGATTTTCGCAGCATTTTTCCCTTTTTTCTTTCTTTTTCCCATCCTGCCGCGAAAAACCGCCCCGGGGGCTGCCGTCGCCGTGCCTTTTCCGAAAAAAAGATTGCAAAACGCCGGGGTTTGTAGTACCATGAGGATGCGCGGCGGCATCGGAAACGCGCCGACTTAGACCGAAAAAAAGGGGTATCCGTCATGTTCGCAAAGTTGCTTGCCACTTTTACCCTAATCATATCGCTGCTGTGCCGGAATTTCGCCGTTCTGCCTTCCGGACACGCGGACGACGTCCGTCTGAAGGCCGTGCTGGTCTCCGATATCCACTCGGACGCGGATTTCACCCGCGACCGCACCGACGACATGCGGCAGATTTTCGCCGCCATCGGCCGGACGCAGAACGATGCGGATACGCTGGTGATGTCCGGCGACCTGACCAACTCCGGCGACCTGCGGGAATATATCAACCTGATCAACTGCCTGAACCTCTACTGCCGCATCCGCGGCCGCATTCCGGAGATGGGAAACCACGACAGCTGGCACCACAGCGACGACCCGGATTACGCAAAAGCGGCGCGGTATTTCAAGGCCTTCTGCCGCTGGAACGGCGTGTGCACGGACAAGGTCTATTATAAAAAGACGGTGAACGGCGTGCCCTTCCTGATCTTAGGCGTGGAGGACTGCGATTTCAAGAACCCGTACCATTCCGACGAACAGCTGGACTGGTTCGAGGCGGAGCTGAACGCCGCCGTCGCCAAAGGCGGCCCCGTGTTTGTTATCTGCCACAAGCCGCCGGAGGATCTGGGCGACAGCGCCGGACGGATGCAGACGATCCTGCGGTCGGCCGCCGCCGACGCAGAAGCGCCGATCATTTACGTCAGCGGCCACTGGCACGAGATCGGCGAAAACACCTTCGCGCAGCCCTGCGACCGGCTGGCGCTGCTCAACCTCCCCTCCGTGCAGTACACGGGAGAAGGGGGCCTGGGCTTTATTGCCGAGGTGAAAGACCGCGAAGTGACCCTCACGGGCATGAACTTTCTGACGGACGCGCCGCTGGAAGGATACGAATACCACATTACATATTAAGGAAAAAGCACGATGAACGAATCGCTTCCCTGCATCATCATCCCCGGCATGGGGCACTCCAAAATGGAGCTGTTCGACGAGGCCGGGCGCAAACAGAAGACCGTCTGGCCCCTGCGGGTGGACGAAAAGGAGGCGGCCCGGCGCATCCGCGGCCCCTATTTCCGCACGGTGCTGACCCGAAGGGACAAGGGCTTTACCGACGCCATCCGCGCCTATTTCACCGACGTGCTCTCTCCCCTGACCACCCTGCCCGACGGGCGGATGCAGCACGATATCCGCCCCGTGACGCGGGATTACCCCGTCAGCGAGTACACCGAGGGGGAAAAGCGCTTCACCTACCGGGTGGCCCCGGTGCGGGAGCTGGCAAAAGCCATCGGCGAGGATCACCTCTACCTGTTCGCCTATAACTTTTTCACCGACCTCTACGACAGCGCGGATGCGCTTGACGCGTTCATTCAGACCGTCAAGCGGCGCCACGGCGTAAAGCAGGTCAACCTGCTGCCCGTGAGCATGGGCGGGGCCCTGTTCACCGCGTATCTGGACGCCCACGGGGCGCAGAACGACGCGGCCAATGTGATGTTCATTGAGGCGGCGCTGGACGGCAGCGTGCTGATGAGCGACTTGTTCCGGCTGAACGTGGACAAATACAACGGCTATTCCGTGCTGGAATTCGCCACCTCCCGCAAGGTTTCCGACGCCATGCGCAAACTGTTGAGCCTCGTCCCGTGGGAAGTGCGCTTCGGGGTGCTGTATAAATCCCTGGACGCGGCCTTTTCCACCGTCATCAACAACAGCCTCGCCATGTGGGAAACACTGCCCAAGGAGGACCTGCCCGCCCTGCGCGAAGCCCACCTGTCGGACGAGGCCCACGCCCCCTTCCGGCGGCAGCTGGACCGGTTTATGGCGGCGCAGTTCCGCATCCGGGAGATGCTGGGGCAGCGGCAGGAGGCCGGGACGAAATTCTACGCCACCTCCGGCTACGGCCTGCGGATCATGGCCCTTTCCGCCAATGACACAATTTCCACCGATACGGTGCTGGCGGCCTATTCCTCGTCGCTGGGCGCGCTGACCGCGCCGAGGGGCGAGAAGCTGGACCCGGCCATCCTCACCCCCTACAGCCGCCTTTCCCCCGACGGCGCCATCGACGCCTCCACGGGTTATCTGAAGGATACCACCTGGTTTTTCAAGGGTCAGGTACACAACGACACCGCCTTCAACGACAAGATCCAGCAGCTGGTGAGGCGGGTGTTCACCGACCCGGATTTCACCGACGTATTTTCCGACCCGGCCTTCCCGCAGTTTATGGAAGTCGGATAATTTCATTCAAAGGAGCGACCGTTTATGACCCTGCTGCAAAAGATCAGAACCCTGTTTCTCCTCCCCATCCTCTTGCTGACGATCCTGACCACGCCAAAGGCGGCGGATACCGACACGGCGCGGTTCGTGTCGCAGAAGGTCTTCGTCATGGATCAGGCGCTGGCCATGGGTCAGGGGATCACCACCGACGGCACGTATTTCTACACCTCCGGCGCGGCCACCGGGCTGCGCGTGACGTATCTGGCAAAAATCGATATCGCCTCCATGGCCATGACGGCCAAACACCTGAATCCCCTGCCGCAGGTCTGCAAGGAGCGGGGCAACAACCACATCGGCGGCATCAGCTATTACGGCGGCAGGCTCTACGCCTCCGTGGAGGGCGGCGACGTATGCAAGGCCTGCATCGTGGTGTTCGATCCCGAGACGCTGACGGCCACCGGCGAGGTCTGCGACCTGCCCAACGAGATATTCGACGACGGCATTCCGTGGCTGGCGGTGGACCCGGCGACGGGGTATCTCTACGCCTCCCAGTGGAACCACGCAAAAACGGTGTACGTCTATGACGTGAACAACGGCATGGCGCTTGTGAAAGACCTGCCCCTGACGGGCGTGGGCGAGCTGGACCGCATTCAGGGCGGCGAGTTCCGGGACGGGACGCTGTACCTGTCCCAGGACAGCAAGGACGAGGGCACGATGAAACGCCTGCTGGCCCTTGATACCGCCACCGGCGAAGTGACCGTGGCCGCCCGGCGGAACGTGGGCGGCACGAACATCGAGACCGAGGGCATGACCTTCCTGACGAAGGACGGCAAGACCTCCCTCTGGATTTTGGATTACAACAAGGCCGTGGGAATCTTTTTGCGGGAGTACGACCTCACCCCCGCGCCGTGACCCCACACCCCCTCAACGCAAACTTCCCGGACGCACCCGCCCGGGAAGCTTTTTTGGTGTGGGATTAAAGAAGCAAATTGGGGGTTGTCGAGCAGTTTCATGGTAGCACGGCGCATTGCGCCGTCTGGCGTCCGGACACAGTAACAACGTTCTGGTTATGAGAAAAACCGATGTTTCGACAAAAAAATGGGCGTGGCGCTGAAGGAAACACCTCAGACGGCGCAATGCGCCGTGCTACCAGATGACATCGACAAATCCATATTGCTCCATCTCGTTCCTTGCCCCGCGGCATTCCGTGACGGGGCTCTTTTTTATCCGCGGGGCGCGGCGCCCAGCTCCCGGTAGGTCCTCCAGATCAGCAGCAGCGCGATCAGGAACGTGAGGAAATCGGAGACCGGCATGGAATACAGCACGCCGTCAAGGCCGAAGAACAGGGGCAGCAGCAGCGCCAGCCCCACGCCGAAGACCACCTCGCGGATCATGGACAGGGCCGTGGAGGCCGCCGCCTTGCCCATGGCCTGCAAAAAGATAAAGCAGGCCTTGTTGACGCAGGCGAAGACCATCATGCACAGATAAACGCGGAAGGCCCGCAGGGCGAACGCCGTGTAATAGACGCTCTCGTTGGCCGCGCCGAAAATGCCGATCAGCTGCCGGGGGAAGACCTCCACGATGAGGAGGGCGACCGCCCCCACGGCGGCCTCCGCCAGCAGCAGGCGGGTAAACAGCGATTTCACCCGCTGCCTTTCCCACGCGCCCATGTTGAAGCCCACGATGGGGATGCACCCCGCCGCCATGCCCACCACGATGGAGATGACGATCTGGAAGAACTTCATGACGATGCCCACCACCGCCATGGGGATCTGGGCGTACTGCGCCTGACCGAAGACCGGGTCCAGCGCGCCGTAGCGGCGGATCATGTTGTTGATGGCCGCCATGGCCGCCACCAGCGAGATCTGCGACAGGAAAGAGGTCACGCCCAGCACCAGCGTTTTACGGGCCGTCCGCCAATCCGGGCGGAAGTCGCTTTTTCCGGGCTTCACCAGCTTCATGCGGGTCAGGTACCACACCGCCAGCGCCGCGGTGACCACCTGGCCCAGCACCGTCGCCACGGCGGCCCCCATCATGCCCCACCGGAAGACGAAGATGAAGACGGGGTCCAGCACCACGTTCAGCGCCGCCCCGGCCAGGGTGGAGGCCATGACGAATTTCGGGCTGCCGTCCGCCCGGATCACCGGGTTCATGGCCTGCCCGAACATGTAAAAGGGCACGCCCAAGGCGATATAAAAGAAATACTCCTTGGCGCAGCGGAAGGTCTCTTCGTTGACGGTGCCGCCGAAGAGGGCGATGATGCCGTCGGCAAAGAGCAGATAGACCGCGCACAGCAGCGCCCCGCCCGCAAGGGTCATGACCACCGCGTTGCCCACGCTTTTTTTCGCCTTCTCCGGCGCGCCCGCGCCGAGGCTGAGGCTGACGAAGGCGCAGCAGCCGTCGCCGATCATCACCGCCACGGCCAGCGCGATGACCGTCAGCGGGAACACCACCGTATTGGCGGCGTTGCCGTAAGAGCCCAGATACGAGGCGTTGGCGATGAAGATCTGATCGACGATGTTATACAGCGCCCCCACCAGCAGCGAGATGATGCAGGGCACGGCGTATTGCCGCATCAGCCGGCCAACGTTCGCCGTCGCAAGAAATGTGTCTGTCTGTTTTTCCATGGTTCCTCCTGAAAAAAGCAAAAAAAGAAAGCGCGCGGGAAAGCCGGATTTACGCTTTTCGCCACACACTTTTTTCTTGCCGATTCAATTTTCGCTGACTATTTTATGGGCAAAACCCGGATTTGTCAAGCGTTTTTTTCCTCACCGGACGTTTTTTTTGCGATCCGCCGTTGCTTTTCCCGGGGCGGTATGCTATGATCGGAACGGGTGATATCAATGAAAAAACAACCGATGATTCTTCAGGAGCAGCCGGAGCTGGCCGCCGTCATTTCGGCCCTGCTGGCCGGGGGCGGGCTGCGGATTTTCGGGCGGGCCTTCCCGGCGTGGAACGTGCCCCTCTATCTGCTGAGCATGGCGCTGCTGGCGGTCTGCTTTGCGATGCCGGCGCTGATCGCCGGTAAAAACCGGCAAAGGCCCCACGCCCTGCGGGGCGCGGTGATCGCGGGCGGCGTGTTTTTGGCCGTCTCCTTCGGCGCGGTGTTCCTCGTGAACAACGTGCTGCTGCGCGCGACGCAGTCGGAAAAAGCGGCGGGGATCATGGCCGCGGCCTTCGCGGCGGTCTTTCTGATCCTTTGCGGCGCGGCAATCTTCACCAAAAAGGGCAGCGTCGGCGTCAAGGCCGTCTGCCTGCTCCTTTGCGGGGCGCTGCTGGCCTTCGGCGCAAAGGAACCGGTTGCGGCCCTGCTGCCGGTGCGCTACGAGCATCCCTTTACCGATAAAATCAGCGAAACAAAAGGAGCGGGAAACGTGTCCAGCGAACGCAAGCTGCTGATCAACGCGGACGACTCCCACTGGTGGGGGTTCTGGAACCGCCTTGCCGAAAACGGCACCTTCGACGACGACAGCCTGAACGCCTATGTGACGCAGTACGCGGCTTCCGGCGTGACGGACGTGCTGTTCAATATCTTCTGCCAGTCCTCCGACGTGCCCAGCGACGTGATGACCTTCCGGGGGGACCTATACGGGCAGACCGAACAGCACGGCAATCCCGTGGACTATTCCAACTACCGCGGGCTGCACGAGTTCTATCGCGTTCAGCATAAGGATATCTTTGCGGTGTGGTTCGACAAGTGCCGCGAGCTGGGGCTGCGCCCGTGGATCACCCTGCGCATGAACGACTGCCACGACCCGGACGAAGCGGCCAGCCTGCTGCGGGGCGAGCTGTTTTATACCGCGGAAGAAAACGGCTGGACCATCGGCGAGGAATACGGCTATTACCGCCACTGCCTCAACTACGCCGTGCCGGAGATCCGTCGCCTGATGCTGGACTACACCCGCGAGCAGCTGCTGCGCTATGACGTGTTCGGGCTGGAGCTGGACTTTATGCGGGAGATCTACTGCTTTGACTATCAAAACGCCGATACCGACGAGATCGTGGGCGTTATGAACCAATATATGCGCGATACCGCCGCCATCGTGAAGGAGGCGGAGGCAAAATGGGGGCACGACGTTCAGCTTTCCGTGCGGATGATGCGCGACCTTGACCAGTGCCGCGTCTACGGCTTCGACCCGCAGACGTGGTGTGCGGAAGGGCTGGTGGACGCCATCTGCGTGACGCCCCGCTTTTCCACCAACGACAGCGCCATGCCCATCGCGGACTGGAAGGCGCGCTGCAAGGGCGCAGAGATCTGGGCGGGGGTGGAAACGCTGGTGAACACCCAAGCCAAGGGCTGCTGCGCCGACGCCGCCACGGTGCGGGGCTACGGCGCGCAGTATCTCACCGCCGGGGCGGACGGCCTTTATCTGTTCAACTACATGTCCTCCGGCACGGTGGGCGACCGGGAGCGGGAGGTCTATGACACCTGCGGCAGCCTTGACGAAATTCTGGCGCACCCCCGCCGCCATATCGTCACCTGGCAGGATACCTGCCCCGACGGGTGGGAGCCCTACCGGCCCCTGCCGCTGCGGATCAAGGCGGGCCAAACGGCGGCGCTGAAGGTGGAGACCGGCGTGATCCCCGCGGGCGCGGCGGTGGAGGTCCTTCTCGGCCTTGAGGGAGCGGCGGAAGCGGACTGTCCACTGACGCTGACGGTCAACG
>CAMVNL010000104.1 GCA_947168785.1 uncultured Clostridia bacterium
CGTCCACCTTGATCAGCTCCAGCTCCGTGGGATCGCGGTCGATCATGTTCGTATAGAGGATATCGTGCTCCTCATCGCTGTGCATGGTACCGTTCACACGGCCTATGTTATTTGCATCCGCTGTGGGCGGGCCCGATACCGCGTTGCCGTTGATGTTGGTCGCAGAGCCGGTAACGGAAACATAGGAATAACCGGAGTTGTTGTCGGGAAGTGTTTCCTGGAACCGGTAGGTGTAACCGTCCGGCACGTTGGGGATCTCAATCGAATCCCCTGCCTTTAACTGGAACGTGACGCTGTTATTCGCGAGGGTGCTTGTAAACGTTCCGGTGCTGACGACGTTGCCGTCCTTATCCCGGATGGTATAGGGAGCATTCGTCATTCCGGTGTTTCTGTTCAAACGGATGCGGCCTGTAAAACTGAACGATTGATCCGGGAAAATCTGCGTCACGCCGTCGGATTTGGTGACGATCTTTTTGATGATGATGCTGCCGGGGTTGACCTTTGTGTTGGTGAAGGTCAGGTCGTCCAGCGTATTGCCGTAGATGGTGCCGCTGATGTGGTTATTTTCATCAACCACCGGGTACTTCTCCTGATCTTCGGCCGGATAGTAATCATATCCGTCTCCGCCCGGGACCGGACGCTTTTCTTCCGCAATGCCCTCCACAGAGGTGAGGACGAAGCCGTTCATGTCCTCGGTCTCCTCCCAGAAGGAGTAGGTACAGCCGTCAGGGATAAGGGGGAAGCGCAGCTCCTCGCCACCCTTGATGGTGAACTCGATGTTCGACGTATCCGCGAAGTGCCCCTTGTAGATCGTCCGGTTGCCGTTCTTGTCATAGAAATGGTACGGGAGGGGATCATCCTGATGGGCAAAGAACAGAGGCGCTTCACTCTGATTGTTCTCTTTGATCTTTTGTGACCGATCGGCACGGTCGTCCAGCGCGGGATCGAAGGTATAGGGGTTGCCCTCCGGGTCAAGGATCCAGCCCTTGATGGTGAACTCCCGGTCGGAATCCATGACGCTGCCGCCGGCATCCCTTACGATCTTTTTGATATCCATACCGCCCTTGACCACGTTGATGGCCGTCAGGTCGGTGTTGTCGTCCATCGTGCCGTTATAATTCTTGACGATATAGACGTCGCGCCGATTTTTCAGCGCTTCATCGTAATCAAGACCCGCGTCGGTGTTGCCATAGCCCTCCATCAACGGATTGAGCTCTTCGGCGTTCAGCTCGTAGTGGTAATCGACTTCCGGTTCCTTGACGATGTATTCATAGCCCGCCTCACGGGTCGTTCCGAATTTATCCACCAGGCCGGGGGACACGTAAAATTCATCCGTCTTCCATCCGTTCGCTTCGCTCAGGGTGATCCGGTTGGTGTAGCCGCCGTTGCCGTCGGGGAAGATGCTGACTGCCTCCAAAACTGCGTTCGGGTCGTCAAGGGCGCGTCGCCACAGCTCCAGCACTACGCTCGTCGGGCGGTCCTCGCCGACGCCGTCGCCTTCCGTCTCCGCGAGGGAGTCGTCAAACTGCTTCTGAATTCGCATGGGCATGGTCAGCATGACCAGCGGCCTCTGATCAAATTCACACGCTTCATAGATCGGTTCGCCGTATGGCGTAACGACGCCGTTCATATCCCGGCTGAGGGTATAGGTCATACCCGCTTCGGTATTGGTTTTCAGCGTGTAGATCGTGTACCCGCCGTCGCTCACCACTTCAAACTGCGAGGCCTGCTCGGGGGTGAGATCATCCAGCGTGATCATGTGGTTGTTGAGCTGGGTCACAAGGTCGATGGCCTCTTCACTGGGCCAGACCTTGAAGTGGACCTGATAGGTACAGTTGTCCTTCAACTGGAAATTGGGCCCCATGTCCCACTCGACCGCGCCGAGTTCCTCGTTATAGCTCGCAAGCTGACACCTCTCCGACGTGGGATCCCAGTTTTCGGTCACCACGTCGCCCTCCGGCTTATGCTCGATCTTGGTGTAGGTCATCTCCGTGAAATCCACACCGACGATATTGGCCTTGGCGGTCAGGTTGGTCAGGGTGGTGATTCCGTCCACGAGGTCCACATTGTTCCAGCCGTAATGGCCGACGATGGATTCCTTGATATCCCGGAACGCCGCGTTAAGGGACTCTTCGTCGTCCGCTTCAAAGCAGCCGCTGGCGCCCGCTTCGTCCGACAGACGCTGCATCTTGGTCACGGAGCCGCTGGCGCCGATGGCGATGCAGTAGAGCTTTTTATCCTGCCCGACGATGGACTGCGCCTCTTCCAGCGCGGCGGCGTAGTTGAAGCCGCTGGAGTCGTTGTTGCCCTGTCCGAACACACTGTCGCTCTTATAATACTGATAGTAGTTGTTGGCGTCTCTGCCGGAGGAAAACAGATCCGACTTGATCGTGGCGTCGCTGTTGTTCGTAGTGGGTGAACGGCTCACACGGAAGGTGGGGTCGCCGTCCGTCACGAAGATGACGAAGGTTTCTCTCTCCGGGTCCACCGGCAGCCGGTTGGCAATCTGCAGCGCCTGCTCCCAGTTGGTACCGCCGTTCGCCGTGACGCCGCTGAGCAGATTCTTGAACTTGGTGGCGCTGGTGGTGAAGTTGTAATCCGGATAGTTCTGCCACAGCTCGCCGTCCACCCGGATCGCGTCGTCGGTGGCGAGGGTTTCCGCCTGAGCGGTGGTGGAGAAGGTGACCAGCGACATGCGGATCTGCGGCCGGCCGTCCTTGTTCTTGTACGCGTCGGAAAGCAGCTCATCCGCCAGCTGGCCCACCGCTTTTAGGGCTGTGGTGATGCGCTGGTTGGCGGCGGCGACGCCGCTTGTCTGGCTGCCGTCCATATTATATTGCATACTGCCGGACCGGTCGAAGACCACGATCACGTCCGCCAGTTTTTCATGCAGCACGGGGGTCTGATGCCCGTCCACGCTCAGGGTGATGGTACGCGTGCCGTCGTTGTTGTTGTCCGATCGCTTTTCCATCTCGGGCTTGTCGGGGTTTTCGGCCGTTTCATAGGCCTTGGCCGTACCGCCATGGGTGACGTCGTCAAGCTTCTCATAGCAGACGTAGATATCGGAATACCGGTTGGTACCGCTGCCGTAGGACATGGCAGTGTCGTAATTGCTGCCGTTCCAATAGCGCCAACGGCTGTCGGTATAACGGATGATCGGAAGCGTCTCGATGTAATCGCTGCCGCTGATGGTGGGATGCTTGTTGTTATTCGTCGGGGAGCTGGACTCGTTCAAATTACTATAATAAGTCTGACTGTACTGATAGCCTTCCACGTCGTAAATCAGGTAGGCAAATTCGGTTGACTGATTCAGGGTCGGCGTCTGCTTGAGAAGGCTGCTGTCAAACTCATAGAACCGGTTGCTCGCGTCCTTGTAACCGTAGTGAATACGGACGGTCCGGTACTGACTGTTGCTGGGCTGCCAGGTAAAGGCGTAGTAGGAGAAGCTGCTCGCCTCAAAGTTGGCGGTGAGCGTATCGCCGCTGATCAGCAGGGCGGCGTCGATTGACTCCACAAAGGGCTTATCGCCGGTATTGTTGAGGTGCTGCACCAGCAGGCTGCCCCCGACGCTGTCAAAATCCGCCGGCAGGTTTTTCCGCTTGACGGAGACCTGCACCGGCGTCAGGGGCTCCACAGGGCTGCCGTCCGCCGCCGCGATCGAGATATCCACGATATCCATAAAGAGGTCGCCGGCTCCTTCCGCGGCGTTCTCCTCCCCCTCACGCACGGAAAGGAAGGCCCTGCGGGAGCTTTCGTAGGCGCTGCTGCCCTCGTCGCATTCCGTGACGGTCAGCTTCGCGCCGTCGGGGATCTGCGCGGTGTAGTCGTAGGTGACGGTCACCTCATAGAGATTGCCATCGGCGGAGAGATACTCGGTCGTCAGCTCGCTTTTTTCAACGATGACGTAAGTGGCGTCTTCCGAGGCGTCGAACGCCACCTGTTTATAGGTAAATTCCGGGGATTCCACGACAGTGGCCGCTTCGCCCGTCACTTTTACCAGCACACGGTCGGCCTGCTCTTCCATGGAATCGGAAATCATTTTCACGCTGTAGGTATCCTGCGGGGCCACGGGCTCACCGCCGGCGTCCGCAAAGGAGATATCGACCGCTTCATACCGGTCGACCTTTCCTTCCACCACCGCTTCCAGCAGGGGCTTCAGGGATTTGTCGTCCTCCACGCGGAGGTTCATGGACGTATTCTGAGGGAAGACTCCCTCGCCCGCCTCAACGGAGACGGTGATGCCGTCGACGCTCTCTTCCAGAGAAGCGGCGGGCATATCGGCCGCCGCGGCGCCTTCGGCCGCACCGACATCGATACCGGGTTCGATCTCCGCGGTATCGGTGTCGATGGTGATTGCGGGAAGAATAAGCGCGTAGGTGGTGACGAAAACGATGATGGCGGCCAGCGTGATGATGATCTTCTGGCGTCTGCTTCGCGTATAGCTCAGCTTAAACCGTTCCAAAGCCTATTCCTCCCTTCCTGTGGTATTTGTTACTGCTCCACCAATTTAATCGTGAATTATTTATGCGCCGGATAAACGTCGCAAGACAAGGAAGAAACCGCAAGACAGGCTGTCGCCTGTCGAGGATTTCTGACGCCGTATTGCGGCGTTTAGACAAGCAGAAATCTTCAAGTATTAATTTGTGGAGCAGTAATGCTCTGTCTCCGACGGAGACGCTGTTTCGGTTGAATAATTATCAAACTTTCCGAATTGGTCTAACGGCCAGATCCGGTAGATGATCCTGCCGACGATCTGCTCCTTGGCAACGGGGCCGATGGAGGTGTTGCGGGAGTCAATGGAAACGTCCCGGTCGTCTCCCATCACGAAGACGCGGTCTTCCGGCACCTGATAGGGCAGCTCGATATCGCACTCGCCGAAGGCCTTGTTGTGAACGTAGGGTTCCTCGATGATTTCACCGTTCACCAACACGTTGCCCTCTTTGGTGATATCCACCCAATCGCCGGCCTGGGCAATCACCCGTTTGACCAGAATTTTGTTGTTGTAGTAGAAGGCGATGACGTCTCCCGTATCGAATTTGCCGCCCTTGACAGAAATCACGATGTTGCCTTCGTCAAGCGTCGGCGTCATGGATTTGCCGTAGATCCGCAGCACGGGCAGCAGCAGCACGGCGATCAGGACCGCAACGGCGGAAACCGTGGTCAGCGTAAAGATCGTGCTGCGCAGCACCCTGAAGAAGTCGCTTTTGTAACGAAGCCGCTTCCGCTCTTTGGAGAGCTGCCCGTTCGAGGGCCTTCCCTTCCGCCTGACGGTGGAAGCCTTGCCGTATTTCGGCTTGCTCTTCTTTAATTGCTCCGCAGAAGGGAGTTCATCCAAATATGAATCTTCTGATTCCGTTTTTTTTTTACCGGCGCGGCCTCTTCGTCGCTGAATTCCTCCGTCCGCGGAGCGGTTCTGCTCTGCGCCGGGGCGTCGGCCCGTTCGGCGTAGCCTCTCATCCGGCCCTTGCGGGGAGCGGACGCGTCGCTGTTTTTGCTGTACCCGGAGAAATCGTCGAACTCCTCGTCCCGGAGAAAATCCTCGTAGGAGATGTAGCCGACCTTTTGCGGTCCGTTGGTGGGCTTGGGCGCCGCCGCGGGCTGCTCCGGTTTTTTCGCCTCCTCAGGCTGCGGCGGATCTTCCGTCAGCACCTGCTTGATCTGCCGGACGCTGTCCTGAAAGGCCAGATTGCCGTACAGATTTTCTTCCTCCAGCTGCGCCTTGAGCTGCGCCAGCGTGGGAAGCATCTCCAGGCGGCTATTCATCCGCTCGCTCCGACTTTCGGCGGGCGCCTCCGTCTCACGGGGCGCGGGCCTGCGGATCGGTTCCGGCGCGCGGGCCGGAGACGGCTCTTTCGCCGCGGCCGGCTGCCGCAGGGCGCCCTGTTCCCGAAGGACGGCGGAGCGCATTTCCCGGAGATCCGCCAGCGACGGCAGGTAATCGGCGGAAGGCGGCGCAGCAGGGGCGGAAGGAGCGAGCTCCTCCGTATTGAGCCGATCCTGCGTGTCAAGCCGGTCCTGCGTGTCAAGCCGGTCCTGCGAGACGTCCGCCCTGGCCTCTTCCCGCAGAAAGCTCAGCTGCGTCAGCGTGGGCAGATCCATCGCGGAAAGCGCGGGGCGGGGCTCCTCCGCCGGGGCCGGACGGACTTCCGGCACGTAGGCCGGGCGGGATTCCGCCGGGGCCGGACGGGAAACGGCGCGGCGCAGGGGTTCATCCTGCGGGACCGCCTCGCGTTTGGCCGGGACCGCGCGGACGTACCGGGCGGCGGGCTTTTTCTGCCGGGGCGTGACCGCCGAGACCGCCGCATTGCGGGGCGCGGGCTGTTCGGCAGCCCTAGCGCGGCGCGCATATTCGTACGCGACGGCCGCCTGCCTTCTCTCCTGCTGCTGCACGCTTTCACTGCGCAGCGCGGTCAGCTGTGAAAGCGTGGGGATATCCGCCCGAAGGGCAGAAGCCGCAAACGCCGGCGAGTTTTCGCCGGGTTCCGCTGCCGGTTCTTCCGGCGGCGGAGCGGTCTCTTCCTGTACGGCCTCTTCATACAGAAGCCTGAGCTGCGACAGCGAGGGAAGCGATTCCGCCGTGAGCCGTTGGCGCGGGTTATTTTCAGTTGACCTCACAGGGGGTGAGGAAAAACCCGAAATATCCATAAAAACTTCCTTCTCTAATCTTCTGTTATGAACGGTCCGCGCCGTGATCAGCCAGCAGGAAACGGTTTTTCAGAAGCTTCTGGGTATCCGCCAGCTCTCTGCTGATGTTCTCAAGCCGGGTATTCAGCGCGTCAAGATCTTCGTTCATCTTGTTCTGCTCCGACAGCAGCCGGTCGATCTCCTGCCGCTCGATGATCAGCAGATCCAACAGATCCGTGCGGGTCAGCCTGCGCAACTCCTTATCAGTCATAACAAAGGGCACCTCCTGTTGAAATAGTCGCTCTTTCCGGAATCCGGCCCGGGTGCGCCGCGCGCTCGTTTCTTTCGCGCCGGTCGCTGTTCCGTCCGGGCCCCCGCTGCATCCTGTGCCGCCCATACGGCCCGTTCGCCGTCGGTCTGACGGGAAAATCCGGAAAAAGACGCAGATACAGCCGGAATTTCAATGTTTACGAGGCTATTTTAACAGATCAAAGTACACTTTAAGTTTGCGGAAGGTTAGCTTTAGGTTACAACGGCAAAAATTTTTTGACTGTTTTTGGTTCATCACGGAAAATTGTGGGATACAGCAATTACTGCTCCACCAATTA
>CAMVNL010000105.1 GCA_947168785.1 uncultured Clostridia bacterium
TGATCGTCGCGTATCGGATCAAAAAACGGAGCGCCGACGATATTCCCGGTAGCGCGGCACCTCAGTGCCGCTCGTGACACAAACAAATTATTTGACAAACCGGCAAACAACCGTTCTCTGAAAAAACCGATTCACCTGATTTTTCAGGTTGCCGAAATGTAACATCTGCAAAAAGCGGCACTGAGGTGCCGCGCTACCGCAACAAATGACAAATCTCTTTGACGAATAGGATCCGCCATGAAAAAACTCCTTCCCCTCATTCTTATCCCAACGCTGCTTTTTCTCCCCGGCTGCGGGCTGCACCTGACGGAGCTCAGCGACCGGCTGATCATCGAGGCCATCGGCATTGACAGAACGGAGGGCGGCTTCACCGTGACGGTGCAGGCGCTGGACAATCTGGCCGTGGGCATCGACGAGGGCGTACCGGAGAGCGGCGTGACAAAGTGCTATACCTTTTATGGGACAACGGTCGGCGAGGCCTTCAGCCGCATCGGCGCGCAGACGGGGCTGTCGCCGCTGTACTCACAGGCGCGGCTGCTGCTCCTCGGCTACCCCACCGCGGAACAGAACCTCTGCGAAACGCTGGACTTCTTTCTGCGGGAGCAGAACACCCGGGCTGACATCGCCGTGGCGGTGGCGGAGCACACCGCAGAGGAGGTCGTGACCGCCTCCTTCGGCAAAAACCGGGTGGGGGCAAGCGTATTGGAGGACGCGCTGCGGGCGGGAGAAGAAAACGGCGCGGCGCTGACGGTGCCCCTGTACGCCTTCATGAATCTGCTGCTCAGCGAAACGGACGCGGCCTGCTGCCCGCTGCTGGGCGTGCGGGAGAATCCCCTCACCGGCGACAGCCTGGCCCGGCCCCTTGGGTGCGTGGTCTTTCAAGGTACGAAGATAGGGACAACGATTACACAAAACGATATGCTTCCGCTGCTTTTTCTGACCGATCAAACAGGCAACGCCGATTTTACCGTCAACTGCGGCGATACGCGCTGCACCTTGCGGCTGATGCGGGGCAAAACAAAGATCCGGCTGGCGGAAAAAGACGGCCGCCCGTACTTCAAAATCGCCATAGACGCCCGGTGCGATATCACGGAGGTGGTCTCCGCCGCCTTCACGCCGCTGGACACCCGGCAGGTCCGCGCCGTCGCCGACGCCGCTTCGGCGTTCCTCACCAAAACGACCGCTTCCCTGCTGGACAGGTGCTTTTACGGGGAGGGCTGCGACGTTTGCCGGTTTTACACCCGCTTCCGCCTGCGTCGCCCCGGGGCCTACCGCGCCATGGCCGCCGCGTCTCCCCTCTCCCCCGCCGACTTTCCCTGTGAGATCGAGTGTTCCGTGACCATCCGCCGAACCGGGAAAGAAATTCTGCGCCAAGGCTGAAATTTATCTGAAAGAAAAATTATTTATGGCAAAGGTCGGGACAGTTCTGCCGTTCCCGGCCCTTTTTGTCGTTGCCGTGTTATACTGAATACGCAAATCAAAAAAGGAGGCGTCAACGATGGCTATTGACGGTATGGTGCTGTTCTTCTTCGGAATACCGGGACTTTCCGCGGCAGCGTTTCTCATCGCGCTGATTTATCTGATTGTCCAAAAACAGAAAAACAAACGGGACCCGGACGCGGTCCCGCCGAAAAAGCTGGCAGAAGCGAAACACGACGCAAAGATCTGCGGCGTCGTCGCCCTGACCTTTATCGCCCTCTCAGCAGGAATCTATCTTCTGTTGTCCGCCGCGGTGGCGCACATGTAATTGCCGGTTCTGCGAAAGGATAAAATAATGGGTGCTTTGATGATGCTTTTGCTGATTTTCGGTCTGCCCGTGGCGGCGACGGCCGGGTGGCTGATTTACGGGATCCGCCGGCGTGTCTTACAGGCCAAAAATGGAACGTCGCCCGGGACCTGCCCGGACGACAAGTTAGAGGACTGCCGGATCAACGGCAAGGCCTGCGGCATCGTCGCGCTGATCACCTGGTCGCTGCTGCTCGGCGTTTTTCTATTGCTGCGCTTCGGCGCCATCGCGTTTATGTGAGGATCTGCCATGAAAGAAAAAACCTTTTACCGGCTGCTGCTGGCGGTGCTGCTGGTCTGCGTCGTGCTGACCGTGGCGCACTTTGCCTACGACGTCTACGCTTACAAGCACTGTTCCATCATCTGGTTCATCGCAAAGGAGGTGTGGGGCCATGTCGCGCCGTAAAACCATCCTGCGGCAGGTCGCGCTGCTGCTGTGCGTGGCGCTGCTGTTCGCCTCCTTCAACGGCGGTCTGTACCTGCTGCTCACCCGGCGGCTCTCCAACAATTTCAGCGGGGCAAATCAGGCGAAGATGATCGACGTGGGACGGTATCTCCCCTTTGAAGAAACCTCCGACCTGGCGCGGGTGGAAACCTCCCTCCGCCTTTCCGGCGACCTGCCGGTGCTGGACGGCGCGGCGGCGCTGGTGCCCGTCTACGCCGCGGTGATCGACGCCCTTTATCCCGAGGACAGCGTCACCTATGAGGGCGGCGCCTTTTCCGACGACAACTACTACGGCGAGAACTTCGCCCCGGACAGCGTGATGCAGTACAAAAACACCGTGCGGGGCTTCAAGGCGGTGGTCGACGGAGACACGGACGTGTTTTTCACCGCCGCCCCCTCCAGGGAGCAGATGCAGTACGCAGAGGAGCAGGGCGTGCCCCTGCGCTGCGTCCCCATCGGGCTGGAGGCCTTCGTCTTTTTCGTCAACGCTCATAACCCCGTTAATTCTCTGACGGCGGAGCAGATCCGGGCCATCTATGCCGGGGAGATCACCGACTGGTCGCAGGTGGGCGGCGTTCACCGCCCTGTCAACCCGGTGACGCGGTTAAAGGGCAGCGGCAGCCAGACCGCCATGGACCGCTTTATGGGCAATACTCCCTACGGACGCAAATCCATCGGATATTCCTTCCGATATTATATGGAAGGGATCGTGGCCAACGACGCGGTAAAAATGCTGGCGCTGAACGGCGTGGCCCCGACCAAAGAAAATATACAAAACCGGTCCTACCCCATCGTGGCGGAGTTCTACGCCGTTTACCGGGAGGACAACGACAACCCGAACATCCCGGTCCTCATCGACTGGCTGCTGTCCGACGAAGGCCAGACGCTGATTGAGAAGAGCGGCTACGTGCGGATCGGATAACCGCGTAAAACAGCGACGCCCTTGCCGCAATTCAGCGGCGAGGGCGTTTTTTTACATTTATTTCTCATTTTCACAACAAAAAGGGCGTAAGATGATGACGATACCATCATTCGGGGAGGAATAAAAATGAAAATGAAACGATTGATCGCACTGCTGCTCTGTCTGCTGCTGGCCGTCTGCCTTCCGGTTTTCGGCGCGGCCGCCGAGGAGGACGCGCCCTTCTACCTGGTGCTGGGGGATTCCATCGGCTATGGCTCCGGCCTGTCGAATCCGAAGGAGGCCGTCTACGGCAAGATCGTGGCGGACACCAACGGCTACGACTACGCCAACGACGCCATTCCCGGCTACACCACCACGGCGCTGCTGCGGCTGATGCAGACGGAAAACGTGAAGGCCGACATTGAAAAGGCGGATATCATCAGCATTTCCATCGGCGGCAACAACTATCTGCTGGGGAATATGATGAAGCTGATGGCGGACGTGCTGGTCAAAGGCGACGATTCCGGCTTTGCCGCCATCGGAGAGGACTATTACGCCGACCTGTGCGAGATCATCGGCACCATCAGGGAGTGGAACCCCGACGCGGTGATCCTGATGCAGACCCTCTATAACCCGCAGACGGGCTACGTGGGAGAGGTGTACGACCATGGCACCAAGTGGATCAACGACTCCGTCAACCGCTACGCGGAGGAGCACCCGGGGGAGATCGAGATCGTGGACGTGACCGCCCGGCTGACCGACCATCCGGCGGACTTCGCCGCGGACCGCATTCACCCCAGCGCGGCGGGAAATGAAAAGATTGCCGCAGCCATTCTGGAAAAGCTGGCGGAACTGGGGCTTGGCGAGGAAACGACGCCGGTCGTCAACGTTCCCGGCAGAGACGCGGGCATTCCCGGCGGGTCCGTCAACGTGATGGAGATCTACGCGAAGCTCCTGCATTTCATGTCCTACGTCTATAACTTCTTTGCAAAACTCTCACCCCGGTAAACAGATTCCCGTATCCCCTCCGGCCGACGAACCCCGTCGGCCGGTTTTTTCTCGTAAAACCGGGAAAAGCTTTGGTTTATTGGTGGTTTGTCAAGGTGATCCGGTAGCGCGGCACCTCAGTGCCGCTATAGGCACAAACAACTTTTATGAAACATTGCCCGGCCATTTACTGCTCCACCAATTTAATCGTGAATCATTTATGCGCCGGATTAACGTCGGAAGACAAGGAAGAAACCGCAAGGCAGGCTATCGCCTGTCGAGGATTTCTGACGCCGTATTCCGGCGTTAAGACAAGCAGAAATCTTCAAGTATTAATTGGTGGGGCAGTAACGCTCATTATGTAAAAGAAAACGGCAAATAATCCAAAAATCCATTTCAAAAGCTACATTTGTCAAGAGCGGCACTGAGGTGCCGCGCTACCAGTTGTCACCTCGCCAAATCCTTGTTTGACAAACATGCGCCACAAAAAAAAACTGCCGAGGCGGCTGCCCCGACAGTTTTTTATATGTGTTAGTCTGTCATTTATAGGGGTCGTCTGTTCTGTCAAACAGATAATCGATAGAAACCTTATAATAATCCGCCAATTTTAGAGCGTGCTCCACCGGTATCGTCTGATACCCTCTTTCATAGCGGGAATACACGGTCTGTTTAATCCCCAAAATCGCCGCCACTTCTTTTTGCTTCAAATCGTGATCTTCCCGCAAATCTCTGATATGTCGAAAATACATCAAGATATTCTCCTCAGTACTATTCTGTACTATTGACAATATCATCAATTTATAGTAGTATTGCACTATAGTACTTATGCGTACTAAAAAAGCAAAAAAACCGATACCGCATAAGGGGAGATTTTGAAAAATGAAAAGATTTGTTTCTAAATTTCTTTTGATAATTCTTGTGTATTTTGTTGTTTTATCCGGTACATGCTGCGATAAAAATACACAAGGGACCTTAACCGATGCAGTCCCACTAAATACCCAAATAAATAATACTACAACAGAGACAACACCTCTCGAAAGCTCAGAACCGACTTCCGTTCAAAAAACCAAAACCGACTCTGCAAACGATACCGAACGAGGTTTACTCAACATCAAACCTCAAGACAAATCTGATTTCAGTGATATAGAAAAACTAATCATCGAATACTTTGATACAGACTATTTCCGCGCGCCAGATTATGACAATTTACAAAGGTACCCAAAAGTGTATAAGGGCTCTCAGATTTGTTTCCTTTGCTCAATTACTGAAATCCTGCAAGAAGACGATGACAATTTTACGATTCTCGGAAGGTATCAGGATCTTAATGCTCAAAATGTTGCTGTAAAAGGTACACTTAACGATGCCCGGTTGATTACCGGCGATAAGATTTATGTTTATGGGAAATACACCGGAATAGACAATTATGTATATGAGGGAAAATCTTACAAAGTACCGACAATAGTTGTAAACAGATATACTTATGCCGACGTCGGATATATCCTTCCTCTTTTTTCTCACAAAGATATCAAAAAACTGGCAGAATACATTTTTGGAGATGTCATCATTTCCGATATCAATGACACGGAATATTGGAATCCTGATGCGGATTTTTCTGCGGCCTATGTTGTCGAACTTGAAAACCAAAGCAACGCAAATTTCACAAAATATGAGTTCAATGCTGCCGAGGGGAAAATCTCCGATCTGAAATCGACAGACGCAGAAGAGAGGACAATATCCTTTTCGGCGGATTTCGATCACTTTTTTGTCAAAAACTTCAATCATACGCTCAACAGTTTTACCTTAAGCTGCTATACTCGCGAACTGAAAAAAATATGGACAGAAGAATTTGAAGACACCACTTCCGCATCCTTTGACTGCACCACAAATAGTATTTATCTGATTGCAAACGGATACATGTATATTATAGATGCGTCTACCGGCGAAGATGTATTCGCAAAGAAATACGTCGGCCAGAAAACCGGAATCAGAAAGGTGGAAGACGGGATTATCCTTATTGCAGAAACGCCGACGGAAGCGATAATGAAAACCGATCTGCAGGGCAATGTTCTTTGGACCGTTGATGCAGAGTTCGGCAACAGATAAAATGAGGTAATTCAGATAGTAGGCAATAATATCGTCTATTCCTATTCGTTTACAGATTATGCTGAATATGATAAAAACTATGTTCTCTCCGGTGACAGAGCCATGGTTGTTTCTCCCGAAGGGGAAGTTCTGGAATCCGTAAAACTACCCGTGGAGAACTATACCTATAACGGTCCTTCAACCGTTATTGTTTCACCAGACCCTCCAAAAAATAACGTTAATACCTTCAGCGGTTATTGTTGGACGACCGATTATCTGAACGTGCGCAGCGGCCCCGGAACGAATTACCGCGT
The DNA here is from genome assembly GCA_947168785.1 of uncultured Clostridia bacterium. Classification (GTDB taxonomy): domain Bacteria; phylum Bacillota; class Clostridia; order Oscillospirales; family Acutalibacteraceae; genus RUG806. The sequence continues at coordinate 6,515 of CAMVNL010000105.1, forward strand.
TCTTGAAGTCTTGTCCCCTAATTCAAAAGTCTACGTCTATGGGCTTGAGACAGACAGAAGTGGGGGCATCTGGGCGCAAATAGGAGACGGCGAATATATCAGCGGCGATTATCTTGTTTACTACGAATAAAAATACGTTGAAACCGGTTAATGAAAAAAACTTTTTTTGGAATATTGTTTGGTCGATTGTGAAACTGGAATGCTGCAATACCAAATAATCTCTACCGCTTTAAAATAAAAAAATTGTTATAGACTAAAAAACTGCCGGGGCGGCTGCCCCGACAGTTTTTTTGTTTCTATTGGTTTTCCGGCACAAAAGAGAGGTTCTTATTTCACCACGATCTTTTTGAAGCTCTTTTTGCCGCGCTTGAGCAGCAGCCCGTCGCCGATCTGCTCGGCGGTCCAGGCGGCATGGATATCGGCGACCTTTTCGCCGTCCACGGTCACGCCGCCCTGTTCCACGGCGCGGCGGGCCTCCGAACGGGAGGGCACCAGGCCGGACTGCACCAGCATGGTGAGGATATCCACCTTGCCGTCGCGGAAATCATCCGCGGACAGGGGCGCTTCCGGCGCGTCGGAGCCGCCCGCGCCGAACAGGCTTCTGGCTTTCGCCTGCGCCGCGTTGGACTCTTCCTCGCCGTGGACCAGCTTGGTCAGCTCATAGGCCAAAATCTCCTTGGCGGTGTTCAGCTGGCT
>CAMVNL010000106.1 GCA_947168785.1 uncultured Clostridia bacterium
TCAGCGTTGGCGACGCGGAGCGTGCCGACGTGTACGAGAACGGACGCCTCGTCAAGCTCGTGATCTCTGACGGCGGCCGACTGTACGTCCGCGACGACAACGGCGCGCACGTCTATACCGGACAGGCAACTTCCGGTGAAAAGAAGCCCGAAAAATGCGCATTTTTTGTGTGATTTATACGGCGATCCCCCTTGAAGAAAGAAAAAAACGGTGTTATACTTAAAAAAAACGGCAGGAAAGGAGGTTTTGCGCATGAAAAAAATCGGCGTCGTCGGCGTCGTTCTGTTGGCGCTGTCGCTCTGTCCGTTCGGTGCTGCCGCTGCGGAACCGGAGCCGACTGAGGCGGTCTGCCCGCATGAGATGTGGCAGGTCGTGCGTGAAACGCCTCCCTTCTGCACGGAGGACGGTCTGACGGAAAAAATCTGCCTTGCCTGCGGTGAAACGGTGACGGAGGTCGTACCCGCCCTCGGCCATGAGCGGGGAGAGGAGACCGTTCTCACCCCCGCGTCCTGCACGGAAAAAGGCGAGGCGACCGCCGTCTGCGCCCGCTGCGGCGAGACGGTGAAGGAAGCGATCCCCGCCCTCGGCCACGATTTTGAAGTCACCGAACGCCCTGCCTCCTGTACGGAGGAGGGGGAGCTGGATAGGATCTGCGCCCGCTGCGGCGAAACGGTGCGGGAGGCGATCCCCGCCCTCGGCCATGACTTCGGCGAACCCACGACCGTCCCCGCCTCCTGCGTGAAGGAAGGGGAGACGGTCACGGTCTGCCAACGCTGCGGCGAAACGGCGCGGGAAACGATCCCCGCCCTCGGCCACGACTTCGGCGAACCCACGGTTACCCCCGCCACCTGCGCGAAGGAGGGCGAGACGGCCGCCGTCTGCGCCCGCTGCGGCGAGACGGTCCGGGAGACGCTGCCGAAGCTGCCCCATCAGTACGGCGACTGGCAGACGGAAAAGGCCCCCACCTGGCGGGACGGCGGCAGCGAGTTCTGCACCTGCGCCGTCTGCGGCGACAGAAAAGAGCGTAAAACGGAACCGCTGAAGCACCGGTCCGCGAAAGATTGTCCCACCGGCGATGCGGATATGGACGGCGCCGTCACGTCGGCGGACGCCCGTCTGATCCTGCGGCTGTCGGTCAGGTATGACGACGGCCTGGACGCGGAGCAGCAAAAAAAGGCGGATTTCGACGGAAAAGGCGGCGTCACCCCGGCGGACGCCCGTTACGCCCTGCGCGTCTCCGTCGGGCTGCCGGCCTATGAGCCGGAAAAGCCGAAGATCCCGCAGCTGGCCGAAGGTTACACGTGGAAGGGAAAAACGGCAAAGGGGTACGATCTGGCGGAGAAGGACGGCGTGACCTACGTGGTTTCCCCTTACGGTTACACCCTCATCGCCAACAAGACCTATTCGCTGCCTGCCTCCTACGCCCCGGGGGATCTGACGGAGGCCTGCGCCGCCGCCTTCCGGAAAATGCAGCAGGCGGCCTGGAAGGACGGCATTGATCTGTATATCGTTTCCGGGTATCGCTCCTATTCGACGCAGCAGCGCATCTATAATAATTACTGCGCGCGTGACGGCAAGGCGGTGGCGGATACCTATTCCGCCCGCCCCGGCCATTCAGAGCACCAGTCGGGCCTTGCCATGGATCTCAACTCGCTTTACGCCTCTTTCGCCTATACGGCGGAGGGCCGCTGGCTGGCCGCCAACGCCCACAAATACGGCTTTATCATCCGCTACCAGAAGAACAAGCAGGCGATCACCGGCTACGTCTATGAGCCGTGGCACGTGAGATACCTCGGCGAGGCGTTAGCCGCCGACGTGTATCAAAGCGGCCTCTGCCTTGAGGAATACTTCGGCGTCACCTCTTCATATTCCTGATCCCGCCGCCCGATGCGCGTTTCCTGCAGCGCGGCAAATCCCATCGCATCCAACAACAAGGAGCCCCGAAGCATCGGGGGTCCTTTTTTTGCATTACGAAATCGGCCGGCAGCAGGAGCCGAACCGGTCCGGCGCCTGTTTTTTGTCCTGTCCGCCGTTTTTTTCTTTACAAATCGTTTCCGTATGTTATAATATTGTCGGACGCAGTCCAAATAGCGGAGTTCGGCCTCTAAATCCTCCGCGATATAAATCAAAACCAAGGAGAAAGAACAAAATGAAAGCAAAAATGCAAACCGGTTGGCGGGACACCAGGGTGCTGTTCCGCAGTATTCCCGCAGTTATCACGGCGCTGTTTACCATTTCCGTCGTGACCATGAACATCCTCGCCAACAAAACGATCTATCAATCCGATATTATTGCAGTCGACGGCGGGATCTTAGTTTCCTGGCTGTCTTTTTTATGTATGGATATCGTCACCAAGGCCTTCGGGCCCAAGGCGGCGACGAAGCTCTCCGTCTTCGCCACGGGGGTGAACCTGTTGGTCTGTCTTATCTTCTACATCGTCAGCGTCATCCCCACCGAAACGGACTATACCGCCTTCAACACCATCATCGGCGGCACCTGGTTCATCCTGCTCAGCAGCACGGTGGCGTTCCTCTCCTCCGCGCTGGTCAACAATTTCCTGAACTGGTCCATCGGCAGGCTGTTCCGCAAGCATCCCGACGGCAAGCTGGCCTACGTGACCCGCAGCTACGTGTCCACCTTTATCGGACAGTTCTTTGATAATTTCGTCTTCGCCGCCCTCACCTTCATGGTCTTCGCCCCCATCTTCTGGGATGGCTTCCGCTGGACGCCCCTGCAGTGCTTCACCTGTTCGCTGCTGGGCGCGGGGCTGGAACTGCTGATGGAGGTCGTCTTCTCGCCCATCGGCTATGTTGTCCTCAAGCAGTGGGAAAAGGACGGCGTAGTGGAGGAATACGAGGCGCGCCTGCAAAAGGCGGCCTGATCCCATCTCATCAGGAGGTATTTTATGAACATCCTTGTCACCGGGTCCTCCGGCGGCATCGGCAGGGCCGTGTGCGAGCGGTTCCTGTCGCTGGGCCATACCGTTTACGGGCTGGATCTGGCCCCCGCCGCCCTGTCCCATCCGCAGTACCGTCACTTTCAGACGGATATCCGGGAGGAGAGCGCCCTGCCGGAACTCCCGGAGGTGGGCGTGCTGTTCAATAACGCCGGCGCGCAGAACAGCGGCGACGATATCGGTCACAACCTGCGCGGGACCATCAACGTGACGGAAAAATACATCCGCGATAACCCCTCGCTGCGGTCGGTGCTGTTCAACGCCTCCGCCTCCGCCGTCTCCGGACAGGAATTTCCGGAGTACGCCGCCTCCAAAGCGGGGCTGCTGGGTTATATGAAAAACGTGGCCATCCGGGTGGCACCCCGGGGGGCCACCTGCAACGCTTTGTCGCTGGGCGGGGTCTATACGCCCCTCAACGACCCTGTGGTGAACGACCCTGAAAGCTGGCGGCAGATCATGGACGTGACGCCGCTGAAAAAATGGATGACCGCGGAGGAGGTCGCCGACTGGGTGATCTTCCTGACGCTGACAAACCGTTCCATGTCCGGTCAGAACCTGCTGATCGACAACGGAGAACACGACCTGATCCCCACGTTCGTATGGCCGAAAACGGAGGGGGATCCCTTCAACAGAAAGGAGACGAAACCGTGAAAGAAAACAGATTATGGTACGACCAGCCCGCAAAGGACTGGAACGAGGCGCTGCCGCTGGGCAACGGAAGGCTGGGCATGATGGTCTACGGCGGCGTTGCCGAAGAGCGGGTGCAGCTGAACGAAGAGACCTTCTGGAGCGGCTGGGAGGACAACGGCAGCAGCGACGACCCGGAGACCCTCGCCCATCTGGACGAGATGCGCCGCCTGGTGTTTGAGGGGCGCTATTCCGAGGCCCAGCAGCTGTGCAACCGGTATCTGGTCTGCCGCGGCCCCGGCCACAGCGACGTGCAGGGCGCCTTCGGTTCCTATCAGACCGCGGGCGAGCTGTTCATCACGTTTCCTCACTTCAAAAAGAAAACGGCAGGCTACGTGCGCGACCTGCGGCTGGACGAGGGCCGCGCCACGGTGACGCTGCCCGGCATGACGCGGGAGTTTTTCGTCTCCTACCGGTACAACACCGCCGTGATCCGCGTGACGGGCTGCCCGGAAGGCACGGCGATTCGCTATGAGCGGGAGAACTGCCGCGTGGAGGACGACGGCGAGGAGATCCGCGTTGCGGGCAACCTGCCGCTGGCCTACGCCCTGCGCATCCGCCGCACGCTGCGGGACGGCGTTTTGACCGTTTTTCTCACCGCCGCCACCGCCTACGGAACCGACCGGGACCCCATGGCGGTCTGCGGCGAAACGCTGGACGCGGCGCAGAATGCGGGCGCGGACGCCCTGCGGGAAGAGACGAGGGCCTATTTCAGCGATATGCTGGGCCGCGTCTCCCTGACGCTGCCGGGCTCCGGCGGGCGGGCGGAAGTGCCCACCGACCGGCGGCTGAAAGAGGCGGCAAAGGACCCGGGCCTTGCGGAGCTTTATTTCAACTTCGGGCGCTACCTGCTGGTGGGCTCTTCCCGGGGCAAGCTCCCCGCCAATTTACAGGGCATCTGGTGTAAAGACTACGAGGCCCCGTGGAGCGCGGATTACCATATCAACATCAATATTCAGATGAACTACTGGTTCGCCGAGACCTGCAACCTGCCGGAGCTGATCGACCCCTTCTTCGGGTTGATCCGGCTGATCGCCGCTCACGGCGAGCATACCGCCCGGGTGGCCTACGGCTGCCCCGGCTGGGTGGCGCATTTCACCACCAACCCCTGGGGATATACCGCCCTCGGGCAAAACCCGGTGTACGGCGCGTTCCCCACGGCGGGGGCCTGGTGCCTGCGCCATATCAAGGAACGCTGGCTGTTCAGCGGCGATACCGCCGTGCTGCGGGAGTTCTATCCCATCATCAGCGGCGCGTCGGAATTCTTCCTGTCTTATCTGGTCCGGGATCCCCGCACCGGGTATCTGGTCACCGCCCCCGCCGGGTCGCCGGAAAACAGCTTCCTCAGCCCCACGGATGGCAGCCGCGTCAACGTCTGCGCCGGTCCCACCATGGATATTTCCATCATCCGGGAGCTGTTTGACTTCCACCTTGCCGCCGCCAAGGCGCTGGGGAAGGACGATCCCCTCGCGCCCCGGCTGAAAGAGGCGCTTTCGCAGCTGCCGCCCCTGCGCATCGGCCGATACGGGCAGATCATGGAGTGGCCGGAGGAGTTTGAAGAGGCCGAGCCCGGCCACCGCCACATGTCGCACCTTTACGGCTTATACCCGGCGGCGGAGATCACCGCCTCCACCCCCGCCCTGTTTGAGGCCGCCCGCAAAACCATTGAGCGGCGGCTGGCCCACGGCGGCGGCCACACCGGCTGGAGCCGCGCCTGGATCGTCAACTTCTTCGCCCGGCTGGCGGACGGCAGCGCCGCCCATGAAAATCTGGTGGCGCTGTTCACCAAAAGCACGCTGAACAATCTGTTTGACAACCACCCGCCCTTCCAGATCGACGGCAACTTCGGCGGCACGGCGGGCATTGTCGAAATGCTGCTGCAAAGCCACGACGGCGTCATCGACCTGCTGCCCGCGCTGCCGGAGGCCTGGTCGGAGGGCTCCTTTGACGGCCTGATGGCCCGCGGGGGCTTCCGGGTTTCGGCGGCCTGGCGAAACGGCCGCGTGATCCGCTGCCGGGTGGAAGGAAAGGACGACGCTCCCTTCCGTCTCCGGTTCAACGGGCAGACGACGGAGGCCGCGGGGCGCTTCGCCTACGACGCGCCGTGACGGACGGCGCTGAACCTGATCATCAAATAGCGTAACAGAAAAAAGGAGAGCAGCCATGCAACTGAGAGCCCCCTGCGTACCGCTTATTACGGTGGACCCCTATTTCAGCATCTGGAGCAACTGCGACAAACTGACCGACGGCGAAACCGTCCACTGGACGGGGGCGAAGCAGCCCCTGACGGGCGTCGTCACCGTGGACGGGGATCCCTTCGTCTTCATGGGCAAAAAGGAGGGCGTTCCGGCGCTGGAACAGACGGCGCTGGAGATCGCCGCCTGCACCCCCCGCTGTACCTTCCGCAATGAAACCGTCGAGCTGTGCGCGGCCTTCACGACCCCGCTGCTGCTGGACGATCTGTCTGTCGCCTCCCGCCCCGTCTCCTATCTGAAAGCGACCGTCGCCTCTGTCGACGGCGCGGCGCACGCGGTCCGGCTGGCGGTCACCATGGATGACAGCGTCTGTCTGGACCGTAAATTCCAGTATGATACCGTCTACGCGCCCCTGTCTTACCGGCGGCAGCGTGGGGTCTTCAGTGCAGAAGCCCCTCAACCGCAGCGGCGACGATCTGCGCATCGACTGGGGCAGGGCTTACCTTGTCACCGACGCGGCAGACGCCTGCGCCGGCTGCGCGGAATACCGCGGCGAAGACGGCGCCCTGGCCCACGACGTGACGCTGACGGCGGAGGGCCCCGAGGCCCTGTTCGCCTTCGCCTACGACGACGTGCGCTCCATCCGCTATTTCGGGGAGGATCTGCCCTCTTACTGGAACAAGGACGGCAAGACCATTGAGGCCGCCATTGCGGAAGCCTTTGCCGATTACGAAGCCGTCACGGCCCGCTGCGACGCGCTGGCGCGGGACCTGCGGGCCAGATGCCGTACGGAGCAGTATTACGAGCTGCTGTCCCTTGCCTACCGGCAGGCCGTCGCCGCCCATAAGCTGGCGGTGGACGGAAACGGCGAGCTCGTCTTCATCTCCAAAGAGTGCTTCTCCAACGGCTGCGCGGCCACGGTGGACGTGACCTATCCCTCCATCCCGCTGTTTCTGCTGTACCGGCCGGAGCTGGTAAACGCCATGCTGCGCCCCATCTTCCGGTTCGCCCATTCCGGCGAGTGGCCCTTTGATTTCGCGCCCCACGACGCGGGGCAGTACCCGCTGGTCAACGGGCAGGCCTACGGCAACAAGATCGAGGAAAAATACCAGATGCCGGTGGAGGAGTGCGGCAACGTGCTCATCACCGTCGCCGCGGCGGCGCTGGCTTCAAAGGATACGTCCTTTGCCCGGCAGCATTGGGAGGATCTTGAAAAGTGGACGGCCTATCTGACCCGGTACGGCCTTGACCCGGCCAACCAGCTGTGCACCGACGACTTCGCCGGCCACCTGGCCCACAACTGCAACCTGGCCGTGAAAGCGGTCATGGGCGTGGCGGCCTTCG
>CAMVNL010000107.1 GCA_947168785.1 uncultured Clostridia bacterium
ACCCAAAAAATCATAGCATTATTGAAAAATAAAAGGTTGCCTCTGTTTTCAGCTCTCAGAAATGTAACATTCGTGAATAGCGGCACTGAGGTGCCGCGCTACCATTAAAAAAAGCGCCGGACCGATTCGATCAGTCCGGCGCAGGCGTTTACGGGATCAGTATACCGTCTCAGCCTTCCACGGTGCAGTACATGAAGTACTTATAACCAAGCGGGTTGGAGAAGAAGCCCTTCACGTTGGAGCTGAGCATATACAGATCGGTGTAGTAGTAGATGGGGCAGATGCAGCCGGTTTCCATCAGCATGTCTTCGGCGATATGCATCAACTGATAACGGGTGTTGTTATCAGTGCACTTCTTGATCTCGGAGATCAGCACGTCGTAGGTCTCAGCCCAGGTGCCGTTTTCAACCTTGATGTCATAACCGAGAGCGGTCAGGTCAAGGCTGTAGCCGGCCACAGCGGCATGGTCGCCCTTGCCGAACTGAACGTCGTTGTTGCCGGAAGCGGTGGTCCACATATCAAGGAAGCAGATCGGATCGTTGTAGTCAGCGACCCAGCCGTTACGAGCGATGGAATAGTCGCCCTGCTTACGGGTGTTCAGGAAGGTAGCCCACTCCTGATTTTCAAGGTTCAGCGTGATGCCGACGCCGTCCAGAGCGCTCTGGATGTACTCGCCGATCGCCTTGTGAGCGTCGCTGGTGTTGTAGAGGTAGGTCATGCTCGGGAAGTTGGTGAACTTGCCGGTGGCCTCGTCGAAGGTGTAGTACTTCTTCAGCGTTTCGATGGCGCTGTTGTAGTTGGCCTCAAGCGCCTCTGCGGAAGCGTCGAAGTAACCCTTGAACGCGTCGCTCTTGCCGCAGTTCTCATAGAACTGGGAGCCGTCGGCGTCCGTCAGACCCATCGCCACGAAGGAGGAAGCGGGAACCTGGCCGCCCTGAGCGATCTCGTTGACAATGTAGTTTCTGTCAAGCAGCAGGGAAACGGCGTTGCGGATCTCCGCCTTGGCCGCCTCCGCCTCAACGCCCGTCAGGGTGGAATCGGCGGGAAGGATGTTCTCGTTCACGTTCCAGCAGACGTAGTAGGTGCCGATCTGGCCAACGTTGAAGAACTCATCCGGATACTCGGTCTTGAGAGCGGCGATTTCCTCGGTGGGAACGTCGTCGATCAGAGCCCAGGTGCCGTTCTTGAAGTTGGTGAGCATGTTGTTGGCGTCGTCAGACAGATAGAACTCGATGGTTTCCATGGTCACCTTGTCGGCGTCCGGATGGTCGGCGTTCTTGGTCAGCGTGATCAGGGAGTTGTGATCCCAACCGGTCAGCTTATACATACCGTTGCAGACGTAGGTGGAAGGATCGGTCGCCCAGGAATCGTTGGCGACGACGTCTTCACGTACCGGGAAGTAGGTCGGGAAGGCAAGCAGCTCGTTCCAGTAGGAGATGGCGTTGGCCAGCGTCACTTCGATGGTCTTCTCGTCGATGGCCTTCACGTTCAGCTCAGCGTCGGGGTTGACGAAGTTGCCGTCAGCGTCGGTCTCCCAGACGTCGGCGTAGCCGTCGACGACCTCAAACATGTAGCCGTAGTCGGCAGCCGTATCGGGATCGGCGGCGCGCTGCCAGGCAAACACGTAGTCGTTGGCGGTGACGGGCTGGCCGTCGGACCACACAAGACCGTCGCGCAGCGTGTAGGTGTAGGTCACGGTGCCGTCGTCGTTCGCAACGCCCTCAACCAGCTCGGTGGCGGCGTCGGGGACGATAACCAGCTTACCGGAGTCGTCCTGATCCCACTTGGCCAGACCGGAGAACAGGTGCGCCAGCAGCGTGGCGCCGTCCACGGCGGAGTTCAGCGCGGGATCGATGGTGTCGGGCTCGCTGGCAAGGCAGACTGCCAGAGAGGATCCGTCGGCGGCAGGCGTGGTCACATCGGTGCCCGTCGCGGTCTTGTCGGTGGTGGTATCCTTGCCTTTGCAGGCGGCCAGGCAGAGAAGCATTGCCGCGGCAAGCACAAACGCAAGGATCTTTCTGAGTTTCATTTCAGGTCATTCCTTTCTGTTTTATTTGATACACGCCGTTTCCGGCGTATAACCTGACGTAATGGACCGAAGCCGGTCAGTTGATCTCCGCCGTTCTGTGGCAGGCCACGAAATGCCCGGTTGTCACCTCGCGGAATTCCGGCATCTCGGCGGCGCAGGCCTCCGTCGCGTAACGGCAGCGGGTACGGAACGGACAGCCGGAGGGCGCGTTCAGCGGGCTGGGGATATCCCCCGAAAGCACGATTCGCTGATTGGCCCGGGCGACCTTGGGATCGGGCACGGGAACGGCGGAAAGCAGCGCTTTGGAGTAGGGATGCATCGGATGATCGTAAATCTCGGAGGCGGGCGCAAGCTCCACCATCTTGCCCAGATACATCACCGCGATGCGGTCGGAGATATGGCGTACCACCAGCAGGTCGTGGGCGATAAAGAGGTAGGTCAGACCAAGCTTTTCCTGCAGCTCGTCAAACATGTTGATGACCTGCGCCTGAATGGACACGTCCAGCGCGGAGACGGGCTCGTCGCAGACGATGAAATCCGGATTGACCGCCAGCGCGCGGGCAATGCCGATCCGCTGCCGCTGGCCGCCGGAGAATTCATGGGCGTACCGCGCGGCGTGCTCGCTGTTCAGCCCCACGTAATCCATCAGCTCCAGGATCCGCTCCTGCCGTTCCTTTTTGTTGGCGCACAAGCCGTGCACGTCCAGCGGTTCGCCGATAATATCGGAGACCGTCATTCTCGGGTTCAGCGAAGAGTAGGGATCCTGAAAGACCATGGTCGCCTTCTTGCGGAATTCCTTGATGTCCGCGCGGGTCCGGATGGGCTTTCCGTCGTAGATCACCTCGCCGGAGGTGGGCGTATAGAGATGCAGGATCGTTCTGCCCACGGTGGTCTTTCCGCAGCCGGATTCTCCCACCAGGCCCAGCGTCTCGCCTTTATTGATAAAGAAGGAGACGTCGTCCACGGCTTTCAGGGGCTTTGAACGGAACAGCCCCATGTTGATATTGAAATACTCTTTGAGATGTTTTACTTCAAGCAAAGGCCGATTGTCACTCACAATATGCACCGCCTTCCTCGTCTAAAATGATTTCGCCCTTTTCAACGCCCTTTTTCACGTTCATCCAGCAGTTGGCGGCGTGGGAATCGTTGATCAGCATCCGCTCCGCCCTGTGACGGATGCAGATCTTCATGGCGTTGTCGCAGCGGGGAGCAAAGGGACAGCCCTCCGGCATGTTCAGAAGGTCGATGGGCGTGCCGGTGATCGGCTGAAGCTTCCTTCCGGCGGTATCCGCCGTGGGGATGGAGCGCATCAGCCCCTTTGTATATTCATGGCAGGGATTGTAGAAGATCTCGTCCGCGGTGCCCTGCTCACAGATGGAGCCCGCGTACATGACGATGATCTCGTCGCACATCTGCGCCACCACGCCCAGGGCGTGGGTGATCATAATGATGGCCATGCCCAGCTCCTTCTGCAGGCTTGACATGAGTTCAAGGATCTGCGCCTGAATCGTCACGTCCAGCGCCGTGGTGGGCTCGTCCGCGATCAGAATGTCCGGCTCGCAGGCCAGCGCCATGGCGATCATGACCCGCTGGCGCATACCGCCGGAATGCTCGAAGGGGTACTGCTTCAGCCGCTTTTCCGGCTCGTTGATCCCGACCAGCTTCAGCAGCTCCACCGCCCGCGCCTTGGCCTCCGCGCCGCGCTTATCCGTATGCAGCATGATCGCTTCCGTCAGCTGCTTTCCGATGGTGTAGGTGGGGTTCAGCGACGTCATGGGGTCCTGAAAGATGATGGAGATCCGGTTGCCCCGGACGTTTTTCATCACCTTTTCCCCGGCGCCGACCAACTCCTGCCCGTCCAGCTTGATGGAGCCGCCGACGATTTTGCCGGTGCCCGCCAGGATCTGCATGATGGAATAGGCCGTGACCGATTTGCCGGAGCCGGATTCGCCCACGATGCCGAGGACCTTTCCCCGCTCGAGGTTAAAGGAAATATCGTTGACCGCCTTGACTTCACCCGCGTCGGTAAAGAAAGACGTCTGAAGATGCCTGACTTCCAGAAGTGCCATTGTTTCCGCCTCCTTAACCGTTGAGCTTCGGATCGAACGCGTCGCGCAGGCCGTCGCCGAACAGGTTCAGGCTCAGCACGATCAGCGAAATCACCACAGCGGGAATGACCAGTCTGTAAGGATAGCTGGTGATGCCGTTCAGCGCGTCGGACGCCAGCGACCCGAGGCTGGGCATGGGCGCGTTGACGCCGAGGCCGAGGAAGGACAGATAGCTCTCCGTAAAGATCGCGGAGGGGATCTGCAGCGCGGCGGAAATAATGACGACGCTGATGCAGTTGGGGATCAGGTGCTTGGTGATGATCCACTTGCCCTTGGCGCCGGTCGCCTTGGCGGACAGCACGTATTCCTGCTCACGCAGGGAGAGGATCTGACCGCGGATCAGACGGGACATGCCGACCCAGTAAAGCAGGGCGAACACGACGAACAGGCTGATGATATTGGCGCCGATGGATTCCACGGTCCCTTCAATGACGGGGTTCAGCGTCAGCTTCAGCACCGTTGACAGCAAAATCACCATCAGCATATCCGGCAGCGAATAGATGATATCCACGATACGCATGATGACCAGATCGACCTTTCCCCCGAAATACCCCGAGATGGAGCCGATCAGCATGCCGATCAGCAGCACGATGACGCTGGCGAAAAAGCCCACCGCCAGGGAGACCCGAGTGCCGTAGATCACGCGGATAAAGTAATCCCGTCCGGCGGCGTCGGTCCCGAAAACGTGGGGAAAGACCTTTTCGCCGGCCTCGATCTTCTGCTGCTCCGTTGAACCGTATTCAAAGGGCGCCAGATTCTTGAAGGAGGAATCGACGGGCTTGCCGGGAACCACGCCCAGCTGGTTTTCATAGGAATAAGGCCAGAAAAACGGCACGATAATGCTGGAAAGCGTGATAATGATAATAATGATGAAACTGACGAACGCCACCTTGTTTTTATACAGACGCCGCATGCCGTCCTTGAAAAACGTGGAGGACGGGCGCATCTGCACCAGATACTCCTTGTCCTTGTCGGAGGCGGGGAGGAACATATCAAGGTCCACGTGGAAAGTGAACAATTTCTTTTTCTTCATTTTTGCGTTGCCCCCCTTTAGTCAAGCGTGATCCGCGGATCGACCACTTTATACAGAATATCCGTCACAAGATTCATGATAACGATCAGCGAGGCAAGCACAATGGTGGTACCCATGATCATGGGATAATCCCTGTTGGTGATGCTGCTGACGAACTGCCGCCCGATGCCGGGCACGGCGAAAATGCGTTCCACCACCAGCGAGCCGGTGACGATATACGCCAGCATCGGCCCGAGGTAGGTCAGCACCGGGATCAGCGAATTCTTCAGCGCGTGGCCGAAGATGATCCGCATGCCCGAAACGCCCTTCGCCCTGGCGGTACGGATGTAATCCTGCCCCAGCACGTCCAGCATGGAAGAACGCATCAGGCGCGTAATGTACGCCATCGGGTAAAGCGCCAGCGTCACCACCGGCAGGATCAGCCCCGCCGAAGTCGTTCCGTTGGCGGGCACCATCGGGAACTTGATCGCAAACAGGATCAGCAGCAGCGACCCCATAATGAAACTCGGCATTGACACAAAAGCGGTGGTGATCACCATGATGATCCGGTCGATCAGCTTATTGCGGCGCAGCGCCGCCACCGCGCCCAGCACCACGCCGATCACCGTGGAAACCGCGGCGGCGATCAGGCCGAGCTTGAGCGAAGTGCGCATGCCGTCGAAAATGATATCCTTGACGCTACGGCCGCGCTGCTTCAACGAGGGGCCGAAATCGAATTTGGTGACGATATCCTTCAGATAAGTAAAATACTGCTCCGCCAGCGGCTTATCCAGACCGTACTTCGCTTCCATCGCCGCCTGAACGGCCGGCGTGGTGGCCTTTTCCCCCACGAACGGACCGCCTGGAACCGCGTGCATCACGAAGAAGGTAATGGTGCAGATCAGCAGCACCGTCAGCACCGCAAGCAGCAGCCGCTTGACGACGTACCCCAACATTTTTGAATTCATATAGCTCTCCCGAAAAAAATAGTATGAAAATAAGTATAATATATAACGCCGCAAAAATCAATTCCCAAAATAAACATTTAAAAAATTGTAATCATTTCCCCGCCCGGCCGCATCTGCCTCTCCGATATTTTTTCCCGGAGGCGGAAAGACGAGACAATCATTCGGAAAAATGTTCAATTGTGAAATATTTTTCATGATTTTTTCAATTTTCTCTTTATTATTGATAGAAAAGCTGTTATAATACAAATTGGAAGGTTTTGTTTCCTTCCCGAATCAGAAAGAGAGAGGTATTTTCCGAATGAATTTACTTTCGAAGCCGCAAAAAATACTCAGCATTCTGTTGGTCGTTGTGATTCTTTTTGCGGTAAATGCCCCTGTTTTTGTTCATAGAACCGGCGCGCTGATCATCGTAGACGATCCCACGGAGGAGCCGGAGCCTCCCGTGACGGAGCCGGAGCCCCCCGTGACGGAGCCGGAGCCCCCCGTGACGGAGCCGGAACCCCCCGTGACGGAGCCCCCCGTGACCCAGCCGCCCGTGACCCAGCCGCCCTACGTCGATCCGGACCCGCCGACCGAGGCGCCGGCCCCCGTCACGCAGGACAGCCGTGGAACGACGCAGAGCACCACGGCGGCCGGTCAGCCCGCCTCTACCGAGCAGGCTGAAACGACGACCGAAGCGCCCCAGGGCATCCCCTCCGCCATCAAAAAATATAATACGGTTGAAGAATATTTCGTTGACACCCAGCTGGACGACAAGAATATCGCCTCCACGGGAAAAGACCAGAACGCGGTACACATCGGCGGCGGCAACGTGATCATCAACAACGGCAATATCAGCCGCGTCAACAACGCCTCCGCCGCCAATGAAAACGCGGCGCATTACGGCGTGGGCGCCGTGATCCTTGCCACCAACGGCACGGGCTTTATCAGCAAATCCATCGTCAATTCCGAAGCGAAAGCCGCCACCGGCGCCTTTGCCTTTGGCAGCGCCAGGCTGTACCTGGCGGAT
>CAMVNL010000108.1 GCA_947168785.1 uncultured Clostridia bacterium
GTGAAATTTATAGTATTTGTGCGTTTTATTATGTTGTTTATGTCAAGAACCGCCTGCGGCGGAGCGGCTGTGGGCAGCCGCGCTACCGCACGGGATATTTTTTTGCTTAATGGGAAGACATCACAAAATCCCCACTTGTCAATGATAACCTCACAATAACAATAAGCTGTAATGGATATACAAGGGAGAAAAACCATGACAAATCAGGACATCAACATCCGCGATCCGTTCGTTTTGACGGAGAACGGGAAATATTATCTCTGCGGCACCCGTGCCAAGCACTTCGGCATCGGAACCGGCGGCTTCGACGTGTACGTGGGTACGGACCTTGAGAACTGGTCCGATCCCATCCCGGTGTTTGATTCCGAACAATTCGGGCTGAACCGGGAATGCAACTGGGCGCCGGAGCTCCATAAATATAATGGGAAGTATTATATTTTTGCCACCTTTGAGCAGGAAAACGGCCGCCGGGGCACCTGGTCCCTGGTCGCCGACCGCCCGGAGGGCCCCTTCGTCCCCAACAGCGACGGCCCCCTGACCCCGCCGGAGTGGTTCAGCCTTGACGGCACCCTTTGGGTGGAGGACGGCAAGCCCTATCTGGTGTTCTGCCACGAGCACGTGCAGATCACCAACGGCACGGTCTGCTGCGTGGAACTGACGGCGGACCTGAAACAAGCGGCGGGCGAACCCGCGCTGCTGTTTTACGGCTCCGAGGCCTACGGCGTGCCGAAAAACGAAGAAAATCATTACGTCACCGACGGGCCCTTCCTCTACCGTGGCGAGAAGGACCGGCTGTATATGATCTGGTCCACCTGCCCGCCGGAGGGCTATTATCAGGGGCTGTGCGTGTCCGAAAGCGGCTCCGTCAAGGGGCCGTGGAAGCAGCTGCCGCCCCTTTACACCAAAGACGGCGGCCACGGTATGCTGTTCCGCGGTCTTGACGGCGGCCTGCGCCTGACACTCCACACCCCCAACGAATCCGAAAAAGAACACCCCGTCTTCTTCCGCGTCGCCGACAACGGCGAACGGCTGGATATCACGGAGTGAGCTGCCGGACGGGGAAATTGGCGGGGTGTTGAGACGTTTGGCTTTACACAAAAACCCTACCTACGGCGGCAGCGCGGCACCTCAGTGCCGCGCTGCCGAAAAAAAAACGGAGCCCTGAACCGACCGGTCGGGGCTCCGTTTGATTTTCTGATTGTCAGAGGATCGTCATTATTTGGCGATCACCTGAAACAGCAGCTTGACGTATTCCATCATCATGCCGGAGAAGGCGATGATGAAGTCCGCGAACCAGGCGAGGATCGTGGAGAAGAGGGACTGATCCAGCTTGATGTCCTTGGTCTCGCCGGGGGCGGATTTGCTGATGGCGTAGGTATCCACCAGCTTCACGGCCTGGGTCTCGTCGTTGACCACGTAGGCCTTGTAGAGCAGTTTGCCGCCGTCGATCTCGGTGGTGCAGAAGCACCCGCCGCCGTTCTCGTATTCGCTCTTGGTGGAGAAATACACGTCCGCCACGTCGAGGATGGGCTTGATGGCGTTTTCATTCACGTTATACCGCTTGGTGCCCGCGGTGGAGGGGATCACGTAGACGGTGCCCGCCGGGTCCACCGCGAAGGTGGTATCAACGCCCTTGTAGCTCTCGGTGACGTATTCCACGCCCTCCACGGCTTTGTCGCCGTAGACCTGGGTGGTGCGCAGGTACATGTGGTCGTGACCGGCGTAGGCCATGTCGATATCCAGGCAGTCGAACAGAGGCATGAGCACCTCGCGCATGATGATGGTATCCGGCTTGTTGATGTTCTTGCCGGCGGAGTAGCTGGCCCGGTGCATCAGCACAATCTTCCACATGGCGTGGGAGGCGGACATATCGTTCACCAGCCAGTTGCGCTGGGCCTGGCTCATGGGGTACATGTCGTTGGTGTTCAGCACGGCGAAGTGGGCGTTGCCGTAGTCAAAGGAGTAATACACGCCCTCGGTGGAGCGGTTGACGGATTCATCCAGGCAGAAGGTGTTCTGGAAGCAGAAGGTGTTCAGCTTGTTGGTGATGTTGCCGTCGTGGTTGCCCGCCACCGGCACGTGGGTCATGCTCTCGTTGGCAAAGGCGAAGTTCTTGAAGAACCAGTCCCACTCCTCGTTGGTGTTGTCGTTCACGTAGTCGCCCAGGTTCACGTTGAATTCCGCTTCGGGCAGGGTCTCCATGGCGGCCTTCATGGTCAGGGCCGCGTGGGCGAAGTTCTCGTCGCTGCTGGCCTGCACGTCGGCAAGGGTGATGAAGCTGAAGCTGTCGTCCTGATCGTCGGTGACGAAGGAGCAGACGTTGCTCCACAGGCCCTTTTCCGCGTCGCCCACCCGGTAGAAGTATTCCGTGCCGGGCTGCAAATCGGTGACGGAGACCTTATGGGAATACTGCTGGCGGTAGAGCGTCGCCTTGCCGGTGTAGGTCTTGGCGTTGGCGAAGTCGCTGGTAAAATCGGCCTTGGCCGCGAGCTGCAGGTCGGAAGCGCTCTTTTCCGCCGTGAACCAGCAGAAGCCGCGCCCCGTGGCGCCGTCCGCGTACATGGAGCAGGAGACGCGACGCACCTCGTCGGCGGAGGCCGTAGCGGCCAGCCCTCCCAGCATCAGGCAGGAAAGAAGAACGCAGAGCAGTTTTTTGAACGTCGTTTTCATGGCGGTTCCTCCGTTGAACCCATAATATAGTTTTATTGTATAATAAGCGTCATAAAAATGCAAGCGGTTTTCCGAAAACGGCGGAAGGCTTTTTTGAAAAAACGGCCGGCGGCTTTACTTTTTCCCGGCGCTGTGCTATGATGATGACGTCGTCCGGCGCGTTTATCGCGCAGGGGACGGAAAACCGGCGAAGGGAGAAGAAGAAATGAACGTATTTCCAACGATATTGACCCCGCCGCGGCGCGCGGTGATCGAGACGGAAAACGGCCGCGTGTGCCTGGCGGGCGGCGCGAGGACCGTGCATGAGGATATGGAACTGACCTGCGAGGGCGGGAAGGTGACGCTGACGGCGCAGACTGCCGGCGTGCGCTTCGTCAGGCTCTGCTGGGAGGCGGCGCTGCCCGCAGACAGCCGGTTCCTCGGTGACGCATGGGAGCGGGGCTACGGCGAATTTGAGTGGCGGGGCTTCGTCTTCGACCGGGCCATGCCGTGGTATTTCTTTGCCCTGTCCGGCGAAACGCTGGCGGGCTACGGGGTGAAGACCGGCCCCGACGCCATGTGCTCCTTCACCTGCGACCCCCACGGGATCACGCTGCATCTGGACGTGCGCAGCGGCGGCGACCCGGTGCGGCTGAACGGGCGGACGCTGACCCTGTGCGATCTGGTCTGTGAGGAATACGCCGCAGCGGACCTGTACGCCGCCCAGTGGGCTTTTCTGCGGCGGCTGGCAAGGGGCGCGATCTTCCCCAAAGAGAAGGTCTACGGCTTCAACAACTGGTACTACGCTTACGGCCACAGCAGCCGGGAGGAGATTCTCGGTAACGCGGCGCACCTGTCGCGGCTCACCAAGGGCCTTGCCAACCGTCCCTTTATGGTGATCGACGACGGCTGGCAGCAGAACCGGGACGACGGCTATATCGGCGGTCCGTGGCGGCAGGGCAAAAAGGAGTTCGGCGACATGAAGTCGCTGGCGGAGGAGTTCTCGGCCATGGACGTGATCCCCGGGATCTGGTACCGGCCGCTGCAAAACCGGGACGAGGCGCTGGGGGAGGACCTGTTCCGCGATAAAAACGGCGATATCCTCGACCCCTCCCGTCCGGAGGCGCTGGACTATATTGCGCAGGACGTGAAACAGTTTTGCGATTGGGGCTACAAGCTGATCAAATACGACTATTCCACCTATGATATCACCGGGCGGTGGGGGCCCGCCATGGGCACGGATTTCTGCGACGGCAAAATCCATTTCGCCGACCGGACGAAGACCACCGCCGAGATCGTGAAGGGCCTTTACCGGACCATCTATGAGGCGGCGGAGGGCAGGGCGGAGATCCTGGGCTGCAACTGCGTGGGCCATCTGGGCGTGGGCTATATGCACCTGAACCGCACCGGCGACGACACCAGCGGGCTGGACTTTGCCCGCACCCGCCGCATGGGCGTCAACACGCTGGCCTTCCGCATGCCCCAGCACGGCGTATTTTATGGCGTGGACGCGGACTGCGTGGGGATCACCGAGCGCAGCCCGTGGGAGCAGAAGGAAGCGTGGCTGAAGCTGCTGGCCCTGTCCGGCACGCCGCTGTTCGTCTCCGTGGCGCCGGACCTGCCCACTAAGGAACAGAATGAGGTCATCGCGAAGTATCTTGCCGACGCCTCTGAACGGACGGAAATCGCCGTGCCGCTGGACGTGCTGAACTACACCACGCCGGAGCGTTGGCGCATCGGAGACGAGACCGTCTCCTTCCGGTATTGAGCCGTATTGAACAGAGAACAGCAAAAGAGCAGCCGCGGCTGCTCTTTTTTTTTGAGGATTGGTGTTGATCAATTGAAGTTTTGAGAGATGCAGTAGCACACAGCCTCAGCTGCGTTTTACGCGCAAATGCTTATTTTATGTGCCACGGCGCCTTGCACCGTCAAAAGCGCACCGCAGGCGTATCACGTAGCGCGGATCAGTGATCCGCCCGCAACGCGATTCCGACATCCGCCATCGGCGGATGCTTATCGCCGTAAAACGGCGATTTATAATATCATTCGTAAAGAACCGGCTGCGCCGGGGCGGCTCACTGAGCCGCGCTACGGGGGTGAGCGTCAGCACGACAGATCCCGATTTTTAAGCCAGCGGTTCCGTCGCCCGGTCCAGAATGCCGTGGATGGCGGCGATGGCGACGCCGTAATTCACCGTGGGGACGCCGGCTTCCGCCGCGCGGCGCAGGCGGTCCTGCATCTCCGCCTCATTCAGCATACACCCGCCGCAGTGGACGATCAGGCGGTATTCATTCAGATTTTGCGGGAAGCCCGCGCCGGAGGTGAAGGCAAAATCCGGCTTCGCGCCGCAGTACCCTTCGATCCACCGGGGCAGCTTTTCCGTGCCGATATCCCCGCACTGGCGGCGGTGGGTGCAGCCCTCGGCGATCAGCACCTTGTCCCCGTCCTTCAATTGACGCAGCGTTTCCGCTCCCTGCATCAGCTGGCGCAGCTCGCCCTTGTAGCGGGCGAAGAGGATGGAGAAGGAGGTGAGGGGAATCTCCCGGGGCAGCATTTTATCCACCATGCCGAAGACCTGGGAATCCGTCACCACCAGCGCCGGGGGCGTTTTCAGGTTGGCGATCACGCCGGGCAGCTCCTCCGGCTGACAGCACAGGGCCGTGCAATGGCAGTCCAGCAGCTCCCGCAGAGTCTGCTGCTGGGGCAGGATGATTCGCCCCTTGGGGGCCGCCCCGTCGATGGGGATGACGAGGATCACCACGTCGCCGGGATTTACCAGATCGGCGACGATCTTTTTATCCGTTTTCAGCGTTCCGGCAAAGGCGCCGAGGCGCTCTTTCAACGCCGCAACGCCCTCTCCCGTCTTTGCGCTGACGGTCAGACTGTCCCTGTTGGCGGCGTTTTTATCGTCCGTTAAATCGGACTTGTTAAATATAATCAAATAAGGCAGCTTGCGCTCTTTGAATAATGCCAGCAGCTCTTTGTCCGCGTCGGTCAGTCCCATGGTGGCGTCCGCCACCAGCACGGCGATATCCGTCCGTGCCAGCGTCTCGCGGGTCTTCTGCACCCGCAGTTCCCCAAGGCCCCCTTCGTCGTCGTAGCCGGGGGTGTCGGTGAGTAGCACGGGGCCGAGGGGCAGCAGCTCCATGGCCTTTTTCACCGGGTCGGTGGTGGTGCCCTTGACCTCGGAGACGATGCTGACCTCCTGCCCGGCAATCGCGTTGACAAGGCTGGATTTGCCTGCGTTGCGCCGCCCGAAAAAGCTGATGTGTACCCGCTCGGCGGAAACGGTCTCGTTCAGGTTCGCCATGGCTTAAAACCGGAAGTCCCGGCGGTTGGAGTGCTTGATGTCCTCAATATGCTCCGCCGCGATGGCCCGCACCTTGTCCTTGGGGATGCGCTGCAGCTCGTCCTCGATCAGCCTGAAGCCCACCTCTTTGGTGGCGGGGCTGGCGTAGTCCACCAGATACTCTGTCAGGGTCATCAGGGCGTTGGGGTGGCAGCAGTTGAGGATCTGCCCGCTCTTGCACAGGCTCATGAAACGGTCTCCGGTGCGTCCTTCACGGTAGCAGGCGGTGCAGAAAGAGGGGATGTGCCCGTGCTCCATCAGCCAGCGCACCACCTCGTCAAGGCTGCGCTGGTCGGAGACGTCAAACTGCTCGGTCTCGTGGGGGCGCTCCGCCTCGGTATAGCCGCCGACAGACGTGCGGGAGCCGCCGCTGACCTGGGAAATGCCCAGCCGCAGCAGCTTTGAGCGCACGGCCTCCGTCTCGCGGGTGGAGATGATCATGCCGGTGTAGGGCACTGCCAGCCGGATGCAGGCGGTGATCTTCGCGAAGGTCTCGTCGTCGATGCCGTTGTCGAAGGCGTCGGGATCAATGTCGTCGGCCTTTTTGACCCGTGGCACGCTGATGGTGTGCGGCCCCACGCCGTGGACCGCCTCCAAATGCTCCGCGTGCATGATGAGACCCGCGAACTCATATTTATAAAGCTCCAGCCCGAAGAGAACCCCCAGGCCCACGTCGTCGATGCCGCCCTCCATGGCCCGGTCCATGGCCTCCGTGTGGTAGTCGTAATCGTGCTTGGGACCGGTGGGATGGAGCTTCAGGTAGCTCTCCTTGTGGTAGGTCTCCTGAAAGAGGATATAGGTGCCGATGCCCGCCTCCTTCAGCTTGCGGTAGTTCTCCACGGTGGTGGCGGCGATGTTCACGTTCACCCGGCGGATGTCGCCGTTCTTGTGGTGGACGCTGTAAATGGTCTTGATGCAGTCGAGGATGTACTCAATGGGGTTGTTGACCGGGTCCTCGCCGGCCTCGATGGCAAGGCGCTTGTGGCCCATATCCTGCAGGGCGACGACCTCCGCCTTTACTTCCTCCTGGGTCAGCTTTTTGCGGGGGATGTGCTTGTTTTTCAGGTGATAGGGGCAGTAGAGGCAGCCGTTGACGCAGTAGTTGGACAGGTACA
>CAMVNL010000109.1 GCA_947168785.1 uncultured Clostridia bacterium
CCGCTGGTATCCTGACGCGGATCATAGAATTCTTCCTGCATCTGTTCATCTATCTGAAATCGGTGATGGGCAAATAATCTTCCCGCATGAAAATGCGTGCGTAACTTCAATTGCACTCCTTTTCACAATAAAGCTTGCCGCCCGGCGCGTCATGCGTCGGGCGGCAGGTGTTTTTATGGGAAGCTGTTTCCTTAATCGGCCAGCAGCCGTTCCGTTTTCGCTCTGGCAGTGGAAATATCGGTGAACAGCACGCCGTGGATTCCCAGTCGGTCGGCCTCTTCGATGTTGGCCGGGTTGTCGTCAATAAAGATCGTCTCCTCCGGGAGGAGGGCATAGCGGTCCAGCAGGGATCGGTAGATCTTTTCCTCCGGCTTGCAGCTGCGCTCCTGATAAGAGAATACGCCGCCCTCCGCCAACTGGAAGAAATCATATTTGGAAACAAACGCGTGGCTCTCCGCGGAGAGATTGGAGAGGATGTAAATGGAATAGCCGCGCTGCTTCAGCTCCGCCATATAGGCGGCGGAGTCGGGCTTCAGCACGTGCATTTCCACCCACGGCCCCGCCAGCACGGCACGGATCTGTTCCGCGTGGGAGGGGTGGCGCTCCGCCAGCGCTTCGCACAGATCCCCGATGGTCTCATAGTCGCCCCTGTCGTGCAAAAACCAGTCGAGGCCGAAGACGACCCGGTTCAAAAGCTGTGCGTCCTCCTCCGGATAGTCGAATGTACGAAGATAGGCGACGGGGTCAAAATCCACCATCACCCTGCCAAGGTCAAAGACGATATTTTTAATCATAACCGTTCTCTCTTTCTTGTTTGTTTCAATGCAGATACCGGGCGTTGTAGTCCCGGTTGATCTCGGCAATCTCCTTTTTGCCGTCGATATAGTCCTGATACATTTCCCACGGCGACCCGCCGCCCAGCCAGCAGGAGGAGCAGTTTTCGCAGCCCCCGCTGCAGGACAGGGCGTTTCTGATGATCTCTTCCCGTTCCGCCCGGGTCGTGTCTTTGATCAAAACGGATTTCATAAGCGCCTCCTGAAAGGGGGATTTGGCGAGCTGTCGCGAACCCCGTAGCACGGCGCCTTGCGCCGTTAATCGAGGGGAAACAACTTTAAAAACGTAAGAAATCGGAACTGCGTTGCAACGGCGCAAGGCGCCGTGCTACCATTTTAATCAGCGCGACAAATTCCCAATTTGTCTCCTTCTTTTATTCTTTCCCGGTTCCCCCGGGGATATACCGCCACAGGACGCAGCCGGTTTCCGTCTCGCCCCAGCAGTTGACCGGGGCGTCGTCGGTCGGGACAAAACCACAGGCGGCGTGCAGTCGCCGTGAGGCGGTATTGTCAGGGTGGATGATGCATTCGATCCGTTCCGCGCCGAGGCGGGTGAGGCGTTCCAACGTGTGGGTCAGCAGCCGCTTGCCGAAGCCCTGTCCGCGCCGGGCCGGGGCAGTCTCCGCCGCTTCGATAAACCAGAAGCTGGGGCGGTATTCAATCGCCCGCAGGGCGCTGATCCAGTTGTCGCCGTCGGTTTCCACCGAAATCAATTGCCCGGGCTTACGGATGAACTCCCGCAAAAAGCCCTCGTATTCCGCGCGCATGTCGGCCGCAGAGCCAAAATTTGCCGCCAAGTCTTCCATGGATTCCGCATATACCGCAAACAGCCGGTCCACGACCGCCGCATCAATCTTCGTAATCTCGATCAGCATCGGTATTTACCAGCTTTCGATCCGTTTTCTCATCCCTTCGATATCCAGCACGCCGTAGGCGAAGCCCTTGCGCACCAGCTCGTCCGGCACGAATTCGTCGTATTTTTCAAAGACCGGCACCTCGCCCGGATAGACCAGCTCCAGCGGGTCGAGGGGCTCTTTGATTTTCTCTTTCAGCACCTGAATGAACCGGTCTTTGTCGGCCTTCATGGTGAGCTGGATGAAATAGGGGCGGCCGGGTTCCAGCTTTTTCATGCCCAGCTCCGGCGCGCATTTGCGGCGGATGAACCGTTCCAGCGCCAGAAAGGCGTAGGTCCCCAGCCACGGGAACAGCGCCCACATGTCGCCGCCCAGATGGATGAGGGGTTCGTCCGCAATGCCGGAATTGGCGCAGACGTGGCGGGTGTGGGCCAGTCTTGCCGCGGCGTTGGCCATCAGATAGGGGTACTGCTTGTCCTCCTTCAGCACCTGCCGCATCCGCTCTAAAATTTTCGTGTGGATCTCGCCGGGGCACTGGCCAAAATAGGCGGGCACCTTGCCCTTTACCAGCGTACAGTAGACCAGATGGCGCTTGTGGTCCACCTCCTCCACCTCCCACACGTGGCCGGCCAGGGCGATCTTCTCCCCGGCGGGGGGCGGCGTGACGATGGTGCCCAGCTCCTCCTGCCCGCAGCGGACGGTGTATTCCTCGTTTTCCTGAAATACCGCGTAGAACTTAAAGGAATTTGTCTGCCGTTCCCCGGCGAGTCCCACGATCAGCCCGCCCTCTTCGGTGGGCTGGATATAGTCGTTTGCGATCATGTGGCGCAGCAGGACCTTGTAGTCCTCCTTGCCGATCATGTGAAAATAGCTCAATGACAGCACCCGTTGGGCCAGCCCCGCCGGGGACAGCTCCCCGCAGGAGGCCAGGGTACACATGGTCTGGTGGTATAACAGGCTGTAGGGATAACGGTCCAGCCGGGGCGGCTCCACGAAGCGTTCCTCCGCATAGACCTGCACCAGCGCGATGCCCTGCAGCAGCTTCCAGGGAATGGTGGTGGGCAGCATGGCCCGCACTTCCGGCATGTCCTCCCGGATGACGAACCACATCTCCGGCGGCAGGTCGCGGCGGCCGGTGCGTCCCATTCGCTGCAAAAAGGAGGAGACGGTAAAGGGCGCGTCGATCTGAAAGGCCCGTTCCAGCCGGCCGATGTCGATGCCCAGCTCCAGCGTGGCGGTGGTGACGGTGGTCTGAAAGCTGTCGTCGTCCTTCATGGCGGTCTCCGCCGTCTCCCGGTAGCTGGCGGACAGGTTGCCGTGGTGGATGAAAAAGCGGTCGGGCTCGTGCTTCAGCTCGCAGTACTGGCGCAGGGTGGTGGTGACCGCCTCGCACTCTTCACGGGAATTGGTGAACACCAGGCACTTTTTGCCCTTGGTGTGCTCAAAAATATACCCCACGCCCGGGTCGGCGTTCAGGGGCGCGTCGTCCGTGGCCATATCCAGCGCAGGCAGGGCGTTGGCCACGGCGTTCCGCTTTTCCTCTTCCCGCTGCCACCGCTCGCCCATGCCGTAGGCGCTCTCCGGCGACTGGCGACCGGCGACTGGCGGCTCCAACGGCGCAAGGCGCCGTGCTACAGTGGAATCTTCGGAGACGGAGCTGAGGCTCCGTGCTACGGTACCGGCCGCCGCGCCGTCAATTCTGCATTCCGCATTCCGCATTCCGCATTCATCCGCAGCCTGCGGCCCGGACACGTAGAAGTGCTCCATGGAGATGCGCCATTTAACGCCCTTTGTCTCGATCTTCGGGATGGCGGTGCGCCGTCCGGTGCCGACGGAGAGGAATGCGCCGGTGGCCTCCAGATCGCCGATGGTGGCGGAAAGACCGATGCGCCGGGGATTGACCCCCGCCGTGCGGGAGAGCCGTTCGATCAGGCACAGCGTCTGCCCGCCCCGGTCGCCCCGCATCAGGGAGTGGACCTCGTCGATGACGATATACCGCAGGTCGCCGAAAAGCTTTGTCACGTAGGCGTGCTTGTGCATCAGCAGCGCCTCCAGCGATTCCGGCGTGATCTGCAAAACCCCCGAGGGGTGTTTGAGCAGTTTGTTTTTGTGTGTCTGGGGCACGTCGCCGTGCCAGTGCCACACGGGGATGGCCGCCTCCTCGCACAGGTCGTTGAGCCTGCTGAACTGGTCGTTGATCAGCGCCTTCAGCGGACCGATATAGATGGCCCCTACCGACCCGGGCGGATCCTCATAAAACTGAGATAAGATCGGAAAAAAGGCGGCCTCCGTTTTGCCGGACGCCGTGGAGGCGCACAGCAGCAGGTTGTCGTCGGAGTGGAAGATCACGTCCCCCGCCGCAACCTGCACGGCGCGCAGACTCTCCCAGTTGTTTTTGTAAATAAAATCCTGTACGAACGGCGCGTACTCGGAGAAAATGTCGGTCATATCGTTACCCCTGTCGTCGCCTTGTAGCGCGGCTCAGTGAGCCGCCCCGGCGTCAGCCGGTTTTCGGCATAAAACAACTTTTTCAAACCACGGTGAAATACAATTGGACGTTTTTCAATCAGAATCGCATTGCGGGCGGATCATTGATCCGCGCTGCAACATACGCTATGTGACATGTCGGTTTTATCAATCTTTACTTTCTGTTAGGTTTTTCTTGCATCTCATTATTTCTTGTGTTATAGTATTGTTGCGACGTAAAATCAAATAAAGAAATAACCGAACCGCAATGCAACCGGTTTTGTTTTGCTGCGCTTCTCTATTTCCTTTTTTGCATTTGTAAAAAATGCATCTCCAAGGATCATAGGGAAGTTCAGTTCAATTGACTTCGGTTTTGTTTGATTTTGCGTCGCAGCAGGGAGATGTGTTTTTATTGCGTCTCTCTTGTGGGGCGCATTTTTTTATTTTAAAGGAGATAGAATGGGATGGCAACAAAACAATCTGATTTCCTCGCTACTGTCCTTCAGCGTCTGAACTCTTGTTCAATAATCATTGCAGCGAAAATATATCTTCATAAAAGCATTTTTCCTCTTTTGAAACGCCTTTTCAGAAGAATTCGAAAACATGATTTTGTTATTGTAAACGGTATGAAACCAACAGATACGAATGCAATATTTGCGGTAAATCATTCATCTAAATATGATATCCCATATGTTTGTGAACTGATTGGAAAGCATAGCTATGTTCTCATCGGGCAGCAACCGTTAGAAGCCATTGACAGAATAGCATTTTACTTGAATGGGGCAGTATGGGTAGACAGAAAAAACCGCTTTGACAAAAACAGGGCGAAAGAAAAAATGATCGCCCTCCTTAATTGCAATGCAAACATTGTTATGTTTCCGGAGGGTACATGGAACCTTACCCCTTCAAAACCGATGCTGCCGTTATACTGGGGCATTATTGATATCGCCGGAAAGACACAAAAACCAATTATACCTGTTATTTTGGAATACACAGGGAAAAAATGCTATGTATCGTTTGGGGAACAAATGCACATCAATCCAAGTGATGACAAAAGAAAAAGAATAGAGGATCTTGCAGATAGTTTAGCATCACTCAAATGGCAAATATGGGAGAATTATTCTGATACAGGTTGTGATTCTGTTGACGATTGGAACGAAGAAGTCGCAAAACGTATTGCGGAATACCCAAAACTTGATTATGAATATGAACAATCAGTTGTTAGAAAAGAAATCTATGCTTTTGAGGAAATCATAGACTTGAGAAAGATAACGCCTGCATTAGAAAACGCCTTTTTATTCAACAAAAGAAATCATGATTAAACAAATGAGAAGGCTATCTCTTTTTTGAGTGGAATCGGTCTTTTGTGTGTTTAGCAGCGTGAAACGCTTTGCTGCCGATTACAATTCAAATTCAAATGCTTCCGACGTCTCCTCCACCTCCGTTTTGGCGAAAGAAAACTTGTCGGAGCCGAGGATCTGCTTCACGTCCGCGTCGGGGTTCTGGAACAGGATATCCAGCAGCTCGATGAAATCCCGGATGACTTCCCGCGGGGTGATCTTGCTGTCCGCGCCGATGCGGCCGAACTCGATCTTGATGAAGGTCACCAGATCCTCCTGCGAGAGGCGGGGCGTATAGTCGAACAGTACCCCGTGGATCTCCGTCAGCTTTTCGATCAGCACCAGCATCTCCTCATAGGTCAGGGGAGAAAGCCTGATGACCGGCGCCAGCACGTCCTTCAGCTCATCCCGGCCGAAGCGGCCCTCCTGTAAACGGGAGCGCAGCGCCTCGTAGCTGTAAACGCCCCGGCGGGTATCCTCGATGCACTGGGGCGTGCCGCACATGATAATACCCAGATACTTCGCCTTCCCCTGCAACGTGTCGTTATACATGGTGAGGATCTTTTCATAGTTATATTGGCGGGTGATGGACTGGGGGATCTTGTAGATGTTCACCAGCTCGTCGATGAGCACCAGCATGCCGGCGTAGCCCGCCTGCTTCAAAAAGGCGGCGAACAGCTTGATATACTCATACCAGTCGTCGTCGGTGACGATGATGTTCACGCCCAGCTCCGCCCGGGCCTCGGTCTTGTTGACGTACTCGCCCCGGAACCACTTGACCACCTTGGCCTTCCGCTCGTCGTCGCCCTCTATATAGGCGCGGTAGTAGATGCTCAGCAGCTTTGCGAAGTCGAAGCCGTGGACCATCTCGTTCAGGTTGTTCATAACGGCGTAGATGCGCTTTTCCACCGCCCTGGCAAATTCCGGGCTGTCCTCTGGGCAGTCAGCCTCTGTCATCACCTCGCTTTGAACGCCGCTGATCCACCGGTCGAGGATCAACGTCAGCGCGCCGCCCTCCGGCCTCGTTTTGGTGGAAAGGTTGCGGATCAGCTCTTTATAGGTGGCAAGGCCCTGTCCCCGGGTACCCTGCAAACGCCGCTCCGGCGAAAGGTCCGCGTCCGCCACCACAAAATTTTTATCCATCACATAGTTGCGGATGGTCTGCAGCAGAAAGCTCTTGCCGCTGCCGTATTTGCCCATGATGAAGCGGAAGGACGCGCCGCCCTCGGCGATGATGTCCACGTCGTGCAGCAGGGCGTCGATCTCGGTCTTGCGCCCCACCGTGATATAGGGCAGGCCGATGCGGGGCACCACGCCGCCCTTGAGGGAGTTGATCACCGTGGAGGCGATCCGTTTGGGTATCTTCATGCTTGCGTCAATCCTTTCAGTTCCTCTTCATAGTCTTCATAGACGGCGGGGCGGTCGCCGTCGTCATAGATCACCGTGTCGCCGAACCGGTCGAACAGCTTGTCATTGATCCCGTCGATCACCACCGAGAGCATCCGTCCCCCGGCCTTGGCTGCCGCCGAGCCGTCTTCGCCGTTCAGTACGGCCCGCAGAACGGCGGTCTCGGGTTC
>CAMVNL010000110.1 GCA_947168785.1 uncultured Clostridia bacterium
CGGAGGAGGCCGCCCGCCGCGAGCTGCGGGAAGAGACCGGCGCGCAGGCAGCAGAGATGATCTCCCTCGGCGATTACTATCCCTCCTGCGCCTATACGGATGAAGTCATCCACCTGTACCTGGCCAGGGGCCTGACCTTCGGCAGCAGCGATCTGGATGAGGACGAGTTCCTGAACGTGAAGTCCGTCCCGCTGGAGGATGCCGTAAAGGACGTGCTGGAGGGAAAGATCCGCGACGGCAAGACCCAGACGGCCTTGCTGAAGGCGTGGCTTTGGCTGAGAGACAGGCAGTAGGGTAGCACGGCGCCTTGCGCCGTTTTCAGAGCGGAGAGCGGAGTGCGGAGATAATGCAGGCGCTTTCCGTCGTTTTTCAGACAACAAAACGTAGCACGCAGCCTCAGCTGCGTAACAGTCAACAGGATGTCCCTTCGCCCCGTGCCGTTATATGAACGCCTCCCGTAACAACACGCGATCGGCAACAGAAAACGGGGTCAAAGGGTATAATCCACCTCCGCGTGGCGCAGGCGGTACATGCGAAAGCCGTTGTATTCATAGACGTTGAACGTGCCGAATACGGTGATCTCGCTCTGTTCCGGGGGATAGGCCTCCGGAAAGTCGTAGGTCCCGTCCGTCTCAAATTCCAGGCTCTGCGAGCAGCAGGCGGTGGCGTCCAATAGATAGCAGACGAAAAACTCCCGGTCCTGTTCCGCCGCGTGGGCGAATCTGCCCTGCAGCTTGACGGTCTTCCCTTCATAGTCCTCCGGGGAGAGCATCATATTGGAGAGCTGCACGTAGGCCATCTGCGTGTCGAGGACCGTCAGGTCCGTCTCCGCCGTCCGGTCCCGCAGGTCCGTATCCGGCAGCGGCGTGATCGCCAAATCGCGCGTGCCGGTTTCTCCGGCGTCCGTTGGTGAAAGGGCGTCTGAGGGGGAGAGGGGCGGCGTCGGCTGCGCCGCGCAGCCGCTCAGCAGCAGAAAGCCCAGCAGCAGGCAGACCGTTTTCTTCAAAGCGGATCAGTCCTTTTTGAAATCCTTGGCGAGTCTGACGTATTCCAGCGCGTTCATCCGGTTGCCCATGACCTGCGCGGGCGTCAGCTCTTTGACGACTTTTGCGGGCATGCCCAGCACCATGGAGTTGGGGGGCACCACCGTTTTTGAGGTGACCAGCGCTCCCGCGCCGATGATGGAGTTGTCGCCGATGACCGCGCCGTCCAGCACGGTGGCGCCCATGCCCACCAGCACGTTGTTGCCGATGGAGGCCCCGTGGACGATGGCCCCGTGGCCGATGGTCACGTTGTCGCCGATGACGGCGGGGGCGTTGGCTCCCACGTGGATCACGGCGTTGTCCTGCACGTTGGAATTGTCGCCCACGGTGATGGGCTGCAGGTCGCCCCGCAGCACCGCGCCGAACCAGACGGAGGCGTTTTTGCCCAGAGTGACTTTCCCGGCGACGGTAGCGTTATCCGCCACAAAAGCGGTTTCATCCACGGTCGGGACGTGTTCGAGATAGGGAAGAATCATTTTTTTCTCCTTAAATAACTTGACTATTTGTCAAAAGTGTTCTATGCTGAATACAGCCGGATGGTTCCGGCGGAGATACCGAAGGGGGAAGTTCACGTGAAAATCATTCTTGTGGGTGCCGGCTCCATCGGCGGCACCACCGCCACCATGATGAAGGAAAAGGGCTATGACGTGGAGATCGTGGAGGCCAACGCGACGCGGGCGGAAAAAATCCGCACCGAGGGCATCACCCTTACCGGCGCGTTGGGGGAGCACAATCAGAAATTCACGGTCTATACCGATATCGACCAGCTGACGGAGGTCTACGACGTGTGCATTATCGCCACCAAGTATTTCGCCCTGTCGGCCGTGGCGCAGAAAATGCTGCCCCACGTCAAAGAAGACGGCCTGTTCGTCAATATGCAGAACGGCATCTGCACCGGCATCCTGTCAGAGGCCGTGGGAAAGGAAAAGGCCGTTGGCTGCATGATCGGCTTCGGCGCAACGATGCTGCCCAGCGGCGACGTGAACGTCACCAGCGGGGGCGAGCTCAAAATCGGCCGCGTCAACGGCGTGGTGGACGACAAGGTCAAAGCGCTGGCGCAGGTCTATTGCGCCCTGCTGCCCACCAAGGCGGTGGATAATATCGACGCGCAGCTGTTTTCCAAGCTGATCATCAACTCCTGCATCAATTCCATCGCGGCGCTTACGGGCGAGACCGTGGGCGTGATGCTCAGTGAAGAGCGGGCCAAGGATATCTTCCTTGAGATCGCCCGTGAGGCCACCCGCCTGTCAAAGGCCATGGGGCTCAAGGTGCCGCCCTACGCCAAGGTGCTCAACTATAACCTGCTGATGCTCTCCGACGCGGCCTGGTTCAACAAGATCGCCAAGCTCCTCGTCAGCATCGTCGGCAAGCGCTTCGGCGACGTGCGTCCCTCCACGCTTCAATCCCTTGACAGGGGAGAGATCACCGAGATCGACATCTTCAACGGCTATATCGCCAAAAAGGGAGACGAATACGGCGTCGATACTCCCGTGAACCATCAGATCACGGAGTTTATCCACAAAATCGAGCGGGGCGAGGCCGTCTCCTCCATGGATAATCTGGCCAAAATCAAGCTGTGACCGCCGCAGCGCGGCTGAAATACGATCGGCAGGGGATCCCTGCCGTTTTTTTTGTTCACCACAGACAATGGTGAGATACGGTAATCAGGAGTCGGAAAGTCGTTTATCATCGCGCTACCGCCAATCCCACACTCGCACATATCGTGCAATCCAAATCCCAGAATATTCCGAAATGCCCTGATTTTTATTCTTCCTCTTCGCCCTCGTCGGCCTGCGCTTCTTCGTTGTAGATCCTATCCTGATTGGTGAAGAACAGCAGCTGGTCGATGGGCTTGTTCAGCGTTTTCTGGCAGGCGGCGCTCATCAGCGGCATCATGCGGCCCTCCACCACGGTGTTGATGGCGGCAAAGTCGATCAGCACGGCAAGCTGCTGCTTGAAGAAGTCCGCGTCCTTGTCGGCGAAAAACGCGTCGTCGATCTCCTCGATCTTCACGCCGGTCAGGGACATATCCTGGTTGTAAAGGCTGCGGTTCTTGGCAATGCATTTCTGCATCACGTCGAAGAGCTGTCCTTTATCGTCGCTTTTGAGGGCGTTGGTCAGCGACGTGGTTTTCATCTGCAGCTTGAAGCTGAGGCGGCAGGTCTTGACCACCGCTCTGGCCAGCTTCGCCAGCTCCGGGTTGATGGCCTCCGGCGTCCAGGGGGCGCCGTCCTTAACGTAAAAATAGCTCATTTCGATTTTACCTGTCTTTCAACATTATTTAAAGATATATTTTATAATAATAGAGCAGGCAAAAAAAGTCAATTGTTTTGTATCCACTTTTTTGAAATCGGGAAAAAACGATTGATTTTTGGCGAAAAAGGCTGTATAATATAACAGACTATTATCATAACAAGAAATAAGGCGGTAACGAAATGAAATATACAAAGCTGATCAGTCTGATCATGGCGGCGGTCCTGCTGCTGACGACAGCGCCCTTCGCTTACGCAGCGGCGCCCACCGGCGATCTGGACGGCGACGGCGAGGTGCTTCCCGCCGACGCCCGCATCGCGCTGCGCTGCTCTGTCAAGCTGGAAACGGCGACCCCCGAGCGGGTGGCCGCCGGCGACATGGACTATGACGGCGCTATCACCGCGGCGGACGCCCGTCTGATCCTGCGGTTGGCCGTGGGTCTTTCCATCAACGGCACGGATATCACCGAACCGGCGGACGACCCCGCCAATCAGTATTCCGACCGCTATGAGCTGTTCAAGACGAAGCTCTATGAGGTCTCCCATCCGCTGGTGGGCACCTACAAGACGGCCTTCGCCTACGGCCCGCTGAGAAACTTCCAGAAGTGGTGCTGCCTCTATACCATCCACGACGTGTTCCGTCCCACCCTGCAGCAGTGCGGCTATTCGCAGGAGCAAATCAATAAGCTGGCCCCGAACAAGTTTACCAAGCAGCAGCTGGCCAAGGCGCTGAAGGGTGGCCTGGGCATCAACTGGCCGGAGGCGCTGATTCCCAGCGACGTGGAATACTACGTGCCCTCGCTTCTGATGAACCACTATTACAACAATCCCGACGCCTGCCGCGTCTATCATTTCTTCGACTATTATGACGACGTGGTGGAGCAGCGCATGTATTACCGCGACGAGCGGGACGTGACCCAGTACACGCCCCAGATCGGCGACGTGCTGTTCATGAGCAACAAGACCAGAACCTATGATAACGGCCATCCCACCATCGACCACACGGCCCAGATCATCAAGGTCTATGAGGACGGCACCTTCATGTGCACCGAGGGCAGCATCATCGAAAACGCCGAAAACGACGGCATTGCCAAGGTCCGCGAGCGTACCTACCACTACAACCCCAATATCGGCACTTATGAATTCGATTACAACAACGTGGTCATCGTGCTGACGGCGGTCCGGCCGTTCCTTTGAACGCGCTCCGCTGGCTCGCTTCGCAGCAGTTTCTATGCATCCCCGATCTCCGAACGCCCTCGTCCGGAGATCTTTTTTTCTTCCGCAGCACGCAGCCTCAGCTCCGTCCCCATGCAAATGCAACCTCCCGCGCAGAAAGACCCCCTCAAATTTGTGAAAAACGCCTATGACATTTTTCGTTTGAATATGATATAATAATTAAAAACAGTGATAACGGACGGCGTTTTTTCTACGTCCGTACCGTCGGTTCCGTTGGGGGTGTCGTTTATGGCGGAAAAGGGAAGTTATATTATCTACGGCAGCAACGGCGTGTGCCGCGTGACCGATATCCGCAGCGAAAGGCAGTACGGCCGGCAGCAGACCTATTATATCCTCACGCCGGTGGGCAACCCCGGTTCGGTGATCTACGTTCCGGCGGATAACGAAGCGCTGCTGTCCAAGATGAAGCAGATCGTCTGCCCGGAGGAGATCCTTGCCATCCTCAGCGGACTGAAGGACGAGGAAATGCCCTGGGAGACCGACAACCGTCTTCGCGCGGAGCAGTTCGACGGGGTGATCGCCCGCGGCGACAGAAGGGAACTGCTGCTGATGATCCGCACCCTCTATCTGCGCCGCATTCATCTGGCGGAGCAGAAAAAACGCCTCGGCTCGGCGGATGAAAACGCTCTGAAACGGGCGGAAAAGCTGATCAACGACGAGTTTTCCTTTGCGCTCTCCATCGCCCCGGAGGAGGTTCCCGCCTTTATCCGGGAGCAGCTGCTGGCAGGGTGAGCGGCGGCCGATCCGTTCGTCGGTTCTAACTGGCCCGACCGTAGGGGGCGGCGTCCCGCCCGTCAAAAACTGATGGCGTTGTCCCGCAAAATCCGTGATGAACCAAAATATCCCCGGACGGTTCCGTCCGGGGATTGCTGTCTTTCATATCGTGATATCGTTATTCGTGGCCCTCCACGATGTCGTTGCCCCGCAGCACGCCGAAGAAGGTGCCCAGCAGAATCTTCGCGTCAAAGGAAAAGCTGATCTTGTGCAGGTACTCCTCGTCATAGCGGACCTTGTCCTCCGCGCCGACCCGGTCCCGGCCGTTGATCGGCGCCAACCCTGAAATGCCCGGCCGCAGTTCATATACGCCCCGCTTCAACCGCTCTTCATGGATGCCCTTTTCCTCCGGGATCAGGGGCCGGGGGCCGATAAAGCTCATGTCGCCCTTCAAAACGTTGAACAGCTGGGGCAGCTCGTCAAGGCTGGTCTTCCGCAGGATCTTGCCGAGGGGGGTGATAAACTGGTTGGCGTCGTGCAGGTCAGGCGTGGCGCAATACTGGGGCGCCTCCGCGAACATGGTGCGGAATTTGAAGCAATGGAAGGGTTTGCCGAACCGGCCGATCCGCGTCTGTTTGAAAATCGCGGGGCCGGGGCTGGTGGCTTTGACCAGCAGGCAGATCACCCCGCAGGGGATCGCCGCCACGACTAACAGCAGAAATGCAAAAAAAAGGTCCAACGCCCGTTTGACTTTGTCATACCGTTTGAAGCTTGCGGAGGGGACAAAGGAAGCGGCTTCGCCGCTGACAGAATTTGAAATCTGATCGGAATTCATGACAGCTCCCGTAAATATTACTTCGGCAATGAGATAATCCGGCAATCATACCAACGGCTCAATCATTGCCGAAGTAATGATCCGCCATGTTTTTTTGCCGCAAAACGGCAAAAAACGGCGTTATAATCTTTTATTTATGCGGCAGTTGCCGGTCATGTTATTTCAATGATTGAATTGCCGCATAAATAATGCTGTGAGCTTCCCTGTGCAACGTTCAGCCGACGATCTCCAATGGCCGCGTTGCGCCCAACATTGACTCATTATAACCGAATTGTTGAATTTTGTCAATTTTTTTTCACAAAACCCTGATTTCAGTTTTGTCATATTTGTCGGATTATTGCCGTCCCCCGGCGGAAAAACCGTAAAAAAACCTCTTTTTTTGCGTCGCACTTGACATTTGCGCGTATAATTTATATGATATGAAGCAAATAAAGAAAAAGACAGGTGAATCACTTGAATGATATAGACAGCCTCCTTGCAAAGGTCAAACGCATCCATTTCATCGGCATCGGCGGCGCGGGCATGTGCCCCCTGGCGGAGATCCTCCACCAGAAGGGCTATCAGCTCTCCGGCTCCGACAATAACGAATCCGACACCCTCAACCGCATCCGTAAGCTGGGCATCCCGGTGGTGCTGGGGCAGAAGGCGGAAAACATCGGCGACGCGGAAATGGTGGTCTTCACCGCCGCCCTGCTGCCGGATAACCCGGAGCTGTGCGCCGCCCGGGAGATGGGCGTGCCCACCTTCGAGCGCTCCAAGCTCTTCGGCGCGGTGACGCGTAAATTCGGCAACTGCATCGGTGTGTGCGGCACCCACGGCAAAACCACCACCACCTCCATGCTGACCCATATGCTCCTCAAGGCGGGCGTGGATACCTCCGCCGTCATCGGCGGCAAGCTGCCCCTCATCGGGGCCAACGGCCGGGTGGGAACCGAGGACCTGCTGGTGTGCGAGGCCT
>CAMVNL010000111.1 GCA_947168785.1 uncultured Clostridia bacterium
TTATTTAAACTTCTTTTCAAGATTCTGGTGTTCCTCCTGCTCCTTATCTTTGCAATCATAGCAATCATCAAGTGCAGCGTAGACACGGTCAAGTACGGTACAGAGCCTTACAACACGGTTTCTTATATGATACGTGAATATGACATCAACAACGCCTGCGCGGATGGAACCTGGATATCCTGAACATGGAGCACCGGGTCCGCCCCACGGATGAGGGCGTTTACATCGAAATCAACGACGCGGCGGAGGGCTGGATGCCTCTGTTCGGCGCCAACAGCCGGGGCGACTTTGTGGGGATGCCCACCTGCTGGCCCCACGACCCCCGCAGCGATCCAAAGGGAAACGAGCCGCATATCATCCATCTGGATATCGACCTGCTGCTGCAGAAAAAGACGCTGCGGGAAATAAAGGCCATCGCGGAAAGCGGGCCGGTCTGCAGCGTGCCGGGAACGACCTTTATGGGCGCCCTCTCCGACCGGGACGGCAACGTGCTGCATATCGTTCCCGGACAGGGGTGCCGCTACTATGAGAAGCCGGACTATGCGCTGCTGACGAACTTTTCCCCCTTCAAGCAGGATTCGGAGACGCATCCGTGGATGGGCTGGGACCGGTACCAGAAGGCGGACGCCCTGCTGCAAAGCGCCGACGACGACTTCGACGTGCAGGATTGCTTTGCGGTGCTGCGGGCGGTGGCGCAGACCGAATGCCCCACCACGGTCTCC
This sequence comes from uncultured Clostridia bacterium, assembly GCA_947168785.1. GTDB lineage: Bacteria > Bacillota > Clostridia > Oscillospirales > Acutalibacteraceae > RUG806. The sequence continues at coordinate 723 of CAMVNL010000111.1, forward strand.
ATGGTGTTCGACGTGACGGAAAACACCGTGTACTGGTGCGAAAAAATGGATTGGGACCGAATAGAGATACAGCATTTTTCCGACACAGCAAAAACAGGAGATACTGAATAATGGAATATATCCGTGTGACGAAAGACAACATTGAACAGGAGCACATCTGCTGCGCCATCTCCAACAACAAGGACGTACAGGTAGCCTCCAAAAAGGCGTGGCTGACAGACCGGTTTGACGATGGCCTTGTGTTCCTCAGAAGCGTGGAACGGGGCAAGTGCTTCATCGAATACCTGCCGGCGGAAAACGCCTGGAACCCCATCGACGCGGAAGGGTATCTGTATATCGACTGTCTGTGGGTCTCCGGCGCCTTCAAGGGACACGGCTATTCCAACGACCTGCTGGAAGCCTGCATACAGGACGGCAGGGAGCAGGGCAAGCAGGGACTGTGCATCCTTTCCAGCGAAAAGAAAAAGCCTTTCCTTGCCGATCCGAAGTATTTGCGGCACAAGGGCTTTGCCGTGGCGGACGAGGCTGACAACGGCGTGCAGCTTTGGTACCTCCCCTTCTCGCCGGAGGCGCGGCCGCCCCGCTTCAAAGCCTGCGCGAAGCACCCGCACGTGGACGAGCCGGGGTTCGTGCTCTACTATACCCACCAGTGCCCCTTCAACGCGAAATACGTGCCGGTGGTGGAGGCGACCGCAAAGGAACAGGGCGTGCCGTTCCGGGCCATCCGGTTGGACAGCAAAGAGGCGGCGCAAAACGCCCCGACGCCCATCACCACCTACGCGCTGTTCCGTGACGGGACATACCTGACCAACGAACAGATGAACGACAAGCGGTTTCTGAAGCTGATAGGAGAATAAGATGAAGGAGAATCAAGAAAATCGTAAACTGACAAAGGATGAAGAAAAACGGCAGGCCGCCTTTGAGGAACGGGCGGCAAAGCTGGCGGCGGAGGGGTACCGGCAGACAGAACTGGTGGCCTCCTCCGGCAAGGCAAACATCGTGGGTCCGCTGCTGGGGCTGGCTCTTACCGTGCCTTTTATCCTCTTCTTCTTTTTGTTCCGGGGGGAAAGGCTTGCCGCCGGACCGAATATGGATCTGTTTTGGAGGGATTACCTCCTCTTGATCGCGGCCATGCTGCTGTCCATCCCGGTACATGAGCTGATCCACGGGCTGACCTTCTGCGTGTTCACGGAGGGCAAATTCAAGAGCCTCGCCTTCGGCTTCAACCGGCAGGCGCTGGCCCCCTATTGCAACTGCTCGGAGGCGCTGACCAAGGGGCAGTACCTGACGGGGCTGCTCATGCCTTGCCTGCTGCTGGGGATCATCCCCTGTATTCTTGCGGTGGCGCTGCACAGCGGGTATTTGCTGGCTTTCGGCGCGGTGATGAACATGAGCGCCGGCGGCGACCTGCTGATCGCGCAGCTGCTGCTTCGCCACAAACCGCAAAACGAAACGCTGTATATCGACCATCCCACCAAGATCGGCCTGTCCTGCTTTGAAAAAGAAGGATAAAACGCCGTAACCAACGCAGACATTCAAAAGGAAAAAGCGATCCGTCGGGGCACCGGCGGATTTTTTCTTAATCGCAAATCACAAATTGACAAATCAGCCGCAAGATTGTATAATTTTGATCAAGGAGGGATCGTTATGAAAAAATTATTATCATTCATTCTCTCGTTGACGCTGATTTTCTCGGCTGCGGTCCCCGCGCTGGCGGAAGGCGCAGTGCAGGATGATCCCGTGGTGATCGTGCCGGGGCTGATGGAATCCATTTTAGTGACGGACCGGGGCACGCCGCAGGAGGCCCGCTTTTTTGAAAATGTGTCGGACGTGGCAAAAGCGAACCTGCTGAAGCTGGTGCTCGGCGCGATGCTGGCCCTGTTTTTCGGCAAATACGACGTGCTGGCGGACGCCGCTGCGACCGTTTCCGACGCCACCCTCCGCAAGCTGGCCATGAACCCGGACGGGACCTCCGTTTATCCGCTGACGCCCTACGCCATCGAGGCCGCCGACTGCACGCTGGAAGCCGTCAAAGAGAGCGGCGCGTGGAAGCACATGGATTACGGCGCGCAGCACGCGGACGCGCTGGCGGAACAGCTCGGCGCGGACCGGGTCTTTATCTTCGACTATGACTGGCGGCTGGGCTCGGACGATCTGGCGGAGATGCTGCACGGCTTTATCGCCGACGTCAAAACGCTGACGGGCAGCGAAAAGGTGGACGTCTACGCCAACTCCTACGGCTGCCAGGTGCTGGCCCAGTACCTCTATGCCTACGGCGGCGCGGAGGACATCGACAATCTTGTCCTGAACTGCCCCGCCTTTGCGGGCACCACGCTGTTCACCGATCTGCTCTCCGCCACAAAAGGGAACCTTGACATTGACTTCAAAGCAGGTACTTCCTTCATGCTGCGGCTGTTCCGGTTTGAGCTGGACCTGGAAAACGTCGTATGGCTGCTGCCGGACCGCATCGTCCGCAACGTGGTCTATCCGCTGCTGGGCGACGTGGTGCTGAAATACCTTCGCAGCGCGCCGGGTCTCTGGTGCTGCTGCCCGGTGGAGGACTATGAAAGCATGAAGGCGCTGCTGCTGGACCCGGAAACCAACGCGGCGGTCATTGAACAGTGCGACGCCATCCACGCGGGCGTCATGTCCCACATCCGCGAGACCCTCGATACCGCCCGTAGCGCGGGGATCGACGTCTCCATTGTGGCGGGCGCGGGCACGCAGCTGATGAGCGGCAACCGGGTGGACGGCGACGCGACGGTGGATACCGCCCACGCCACCGGCGGAATCGCCGCCCCTTTGGGCAAGACCCTGCCGGAGAACCCGGGCAGCCGTCACCGCTCCCCCTACGGCACGCTGGACGTGACCGACGGCTATCTGCCGGACAACACCTGGGTGGTGCAAGGCATGGCCCACGGCCAGAGCGCGTGGGATAAAGAGACCCAGGCGCTGATCCTGAAGCTTCTTCTGACGGACGACCTGACCGACGTGTGGGCAGATCCCCTGTTCCCCCAGTTCACCGACGCCCACTCCCCCAAAGACGGCGTCTCCCTGTTCTTCCCCGGCACCGGCGCGTCTGTACTGAGAGCGTCGGAGGGAGAGATCAAAGCGACGGTACGCAACAATTCCGAGAAAAACGACGTGGTAATCACAGACGTCAGGATTTTCCCCGGCTGCTACCTCGCCGTCGGCGCGGCGGGAAAACTGGCCCCCGGCGAAAGCAGGGACTTCACCTTCGTTCCCGTCAGGCCCCTCCGGAACGAACAGACCGCAAAGGTGACGGTCTGCTTTACGGAGACCGGCTCGATCCAACCGCTCAAATCCAGAACCGTCTTCTGCGCGGTGCTGTGACAAACCGAACCGATTCCATTCTACCGCCGACAGGTCCGCCCTGCCGGCGGTGTTGTTACACCACGTAACACGGCGCATTGCGCCGTTTGGCGGTCAGTCAATAAAGCAGCATTCCGACAATAAAAATAACCTGATTTTCGACAAAAATACCGCTGCCGGAATCACGACAGCGGTATGCTTTGATGATGCGGAACCGTTTGCCGACACGCGGATGGCGCTGTCTGAAGGCGCCGCCGTACAAATTCCGTCCAGCAGCAGGCGAAACACCTGCGCGTCCTTTTCCCCGTAGAAGGCGCCGAGCAGCGGCAGCAGCGTAATCGAAGCGCCCTCCAGAAGCGTGGAAACGTCGATGGCTTTTCCGGCGGGATAATCCGCCAGCTTATCCGCCAGCTTATCCGCCGTCTGTCAAAACCGGCTGCCGCAGCTTCCGGTCCGGAAATTGCAACAGCTCATTTTTATTTGATCCTACTTCGTCAGCGCGTCGAGGTTCTTCTCAAACAGGTCGAAAAAACGCTCCACGATTGCCCGGTCTTCTTCATTGCCGCGCACGCACATGGACAGGGTGATGGCCTTGCGCAGCGTCGTGGCGGACAGCAGCGCGTAGGGCTTATATTTGACCGCGCCGGTCATAAAGCCCTCCGTCGGCTCGTGCCCCGAAAGCGCCAGCGCCTTTTCATCCAGAATGCCGATGTTGCTCATGGCCAACAGCGGATTGGAATAGCCGATCTTGATGATCTCTTCGCTGGCGGCGTGGGGCAGGACGCTGTAGCCCAGGTTCAGCAGCGGCAGGCCGTAGAGCCCCATGAACTTGTCCTTTTTATACTTTTCTGAGCTGGCGACGACGTAACGCAGCGTCTGAAAGACGTCCTCGCCCCGTTCCGGGACGGCGCACTGCATGAACGCCGTATGGTTTGTCAGCCCCTCGCCGCTGTTGTCCTTGATATGCCGCCGCAGATCCACCGCGCAGGAGATCGTCACGCTCTCGCTTCTGTCGAAGCCCGCCAGCTCGTAAAGGCTGTAAAAGTAAGCGGTGAGCAGCATATCGTTCACGGTCGCGCCGTGGCTTTTTCCCGCCGCCTTGATCCGGTCGAACTTTGACGCGGGGATCGTCCTGCGGGCGATGAACGAAGCGTCGCGGATGCTGTCCCTCGTCAGCGGGAAGCGGTGGTCGTCCTTGGCGCAGACGTTTTTATACAGGTTCTTCGCCATCCGCTGCTCCGCGTAGCTGTAATCCTCGTAAACCGCGGCGTAATCGCGTTTGCCGGTCCGAAGCCCAACGGGGCTCTTCCCTTCCCGGTCGTATTCCGAATAGGCTTTACACAGGGCGCTCATGAAATACTTGAAATCGCCGCCGTCCATACACATATGGTTTTCCACGATGCACAGCACGCTTTTGCCGTCCCCCATAAAGACGGCCGCCTTCATCTGCAGATCGCTTTCCGGCGGGATGTATTGGGTCAGGAAGGCGTCCACCGCCGCCTCCATATCCTCCGGATACGCGACGGTCAGCACGTCGTCGATATGATACTCCCGCACCTCCCAATAGGGCGCGATCTTATTATCCACGAAGGAGGAATGGAGCACCGGCGCTTTTTCAAAAAAGCAGATCAGCACCGTTTTCAGCTTTTCGATATCGATGCAGAAATCGTAATACAGGGCCACGTGGACCATCCGGTCGTTGAAATCACGGAACAGATAGTGCATTTTATCCCAAAGCTCTGCTTTCAGCTTCTGTTTCATCACGCGTCCTCCTCTCCGGGCCGGTAGCGGTATTTCCCGTTCTCGATCCCCTTGCCGACGATAATCAGTATATCAACGACCACCGACAGCGGAACGATCAGCCACCCCGGGTGCCACGGGATCAGATACAGCCCCGCGAGCACCACGTAGATCATCGGCGCGGCGGCCGGGACGTAGATCAGATAATTGATGACGCGCAGCTTCTGCCCCGTCAGCCTGGCAAAGACGGCGTCGGCGCAGTACATCAGGAAAACCCCGGCGGGAAAGACGACCCAAAAACGGGGGATCGCAAACAGCATCAGCCCGATCAGATACACCAGCGTCGTCGTCATCATCACAGACAGCGCCAGAAGGATTCTGGCGATGGGATGAAACAGCCTTCGCTTGGAGGCGATCTCGCACACCATCAGCAGGCCGACGGTATCGACCCAGACGGTGACGAAGCCGATGATGATCAGCCAGCTCTCCCGCCAGCTGCGCGTCAGAAAGCTCACCCCCAGATAGACGGCGACCATCAGAAGATACCAGACCGGCGTCGCTTTGATAAGGAAGCCGTGCCGCCGTTTTTCCCGCCGTTTCTTCTGTTCGTTCTTTCTGTAAGCGGCATATTCGCCGTGCAGATCCGGGTGATTGCTGAGAAACAGGTCGAACAGGACGTTTTCGTCGGCAAGCCCGGCCTTTGTGACGCGGGCGCGGGTTTCTTCCCACTCCGCCAACAGCTCTCTTTCAAATTGCAGCAGCACGTCGTCATAGGGAACGTCACTGAAAACGCTCTCGATATATACCGTCATATCCTTCAAATGAACCACCTCTGTTACCATTGACAATATGATAATAACTTCTTCCGGCTCTTTCGTCAAGCAGTTGCGCATTTTCGTTCCGTCTTGCGTAATAATTTACATTCCATTCACATATCATTCCGGGAAAAGACCGTCCGGATGGAAACGCCCCTCCCCCGACCGGCAAGGAAAAACAATGATCCTTCTGCCCCATGCGACAGAAAACGCCGCCGAAAATCAATAACCGCAGCCATCATAACGACAGCGGCATTCTTTGATGACGCGAACCAAATTCAATGTAATCTTTTTCGATGGGGGTAGTTCCGACGCCGGGCTGCCGCCTTTCAATTGATTTTGCCGCGCAATTATCACTTCGGCAATTAAATCATTTGAATGATAAACGATGGCTTTATGATTGCCGAAGTAATATTTCGCCATGTTT
>CAMVNL010000112.1 GCA_947168785.1 uncultured Clostridia bacterium
TTCTCAACGCAGGGCGTTGAAGGGGAGGAACGTGATCCGGCCGTCTTCGGGCAGTACGGTGATCGTTCCTTCTTTTTCTTCAAAGCGGCCCTTTTCCAGACACAGGGCGTAATCGTACCCCTCGTCCAGCCGCCCCTTGAAGCGCATAGTCAGCATTTTATCCGTGACCTCCCGGTAGGGCAGGTCGCAGGCCGGTGAAACGGCGAAGGCCAGCGCCATGCCGGGCTCCGCCGGCGTCACGTCGATCCGGTCCTCGTACATCGCAAAGCGGACCCTGCCCGGCACCTCCGCGATGGCCCCGTTGGCGGCGGCGTCCGTCGAGGTGAGGAAGGCTTCTCCCGGCGCGGCCATTCTGCCGTCCCGGTACAGGTAGACGCCCGCCCGCAGGTCGTCCTTGCTGAAGCGGAAGCCGTCCATCACCGGCAGGTTGAAGAACGCGCAGTTGGCAAGGTCCTCCGGCCGGTCGAGGTATTTTTCCCGGTAGCCGCCGTCAAACAGCTGAAAATCCCGGATCCACGCGGTTCCGTCCCGGTACAGGACGTTCATGCGGTAGTTCTTGCAGTCGTACCACACGGTTTTGTAGCCCTCGTTGAAGGGGTCGGAATCCACGCACATGGCGGCGGGCGGCGTTTCGTCGAAGGTCCTCCGGAACCATTGGCCGGTCTCTCCCAGCGTCATCAGCTCCACGTTTCCCGCTTTCAGCTCCCGGTCAAGGATCTCAAACTGCATGGGCAGCCCCTTGCTGATGGCCTCCCAACCGAAGGAGTTCTCCTGCCCCATCTGCGTATAGGCGTGGGAGAGGGATTTTCCGTTGTAGTTCTCCCTGAAATACCACTCCACCCAGTCGCGGCTGCCGCCGCCCAGCGGATAGACCGGCTCCAGCGTGGAGACGTGCTGCGCCGCGTTCGGGTCACCCAGCCCCATATCATACTGCCGGATGGGGTCGGGGCCCAGCATGCGGAAGACGGGCGTTTTCATGCTGTCGTCTCCCTTCGCGGCGGGGCAGAGCAGGTTGTTTTTGCAGGGGTAATAGCCGCCGTTGTAATAGCCGCCCCACATGGTGATGCCGTCGGTGCCGTACTGGTCCCGACAGAGGCAGGCCGCCGTGACGGGGTAGGTCTCTTCAATATAACGGTAAGAGAAGGCGTCGATGGCCCAGCAGCCGAATACGTGGGGGTATTCGCCGTAGATGGCGCGGAATTTTTCAAAGGCCGTGTCGATCAGCTTTTTGCGGTCGTCGGTGGAATAGCCGTGCAGAAAGTTGACGTTGTTCCGCCAGTCCCAGGGGTACTGGCCCTTCCATTCCAGCCCCGCGTCCTGCAATTGCGGCTCCGTCAGCTCCAGCCATACGCCGTACTCGCAGGCGTCCCGGTATTGCCGCGCCAGCGCGATATACCGGGGGTCGATGAGGGCGTCGTACTGGAACAGTACGGTGGAACGGAAGCCGTATTTTTCACAGAGCAGCAGCTCTTCTTGCAGCGTGGTGAACAGAAACGAATCGTCGTCCGTTCTCGGTTCGCAGTTCCGGGCAAAATTGATAATGTTGACGATGTTTTTCATCGGTGTTTCCTTTCACTTTTATTGTGACTGCGCGCTGTCGATGGCCGCGGCGCAGTTCCATCATAGCGCACTTTGCCGGAAAAGTCAATCGGAGAGAAGCGCGCCGTCAAGCAGAGTCCATAGAAATCGCGGTCTTTTTTTAGCGGGAATGCCGGTTTTTTCGGCAATTGTTATTTCCGCTTGATTTTTCGGAGAAAGTATATTAAAATAAATGATAACTAATCAGAAATCGTTTCGCGCGGCGGGCCGTCCTTTTTTCGTTCAAAAGGGGCCGCCGAACCGTGAAACGCAGGGGGGACTTGTCATGATGAAAAGGCGCGGAGAACGAAGGGGTCTGCTCACCGCGGCGCTGCTGTGTGCTGTGATCGCGGCGGTCGGTGTCTTTTCTGTCCTGGCCTTCGCGGCGGCGCATACCTGCGTCTCCGGGGGAAAGACGATCGAGGACGTGGTGGCGCCCACCTGCATGACGGAGGGCAGCTACAACGAGGTCGAGCGCTGCGCGATCTGCAACGAGATCCTGTCTTCCACGACCGTTACGCTGAAAAAGTCCACCGTTCACACGTGGGGCGTCGGCTTTGAGACGAAGGCTGTCACCCGGACCGAGCCGGGCGAAATGACCTATTACTGCATCGTGGATGGCTGCCCCGCGTCAAAGACGGAGGAGATCCCCGTGATCCCGTTCCTGTTGGGGGACGTGGACAACGACGGCCATGTCACCGCCGGCGACGCCCGTCTGGTGCTGCGCTATTCCGTGGGGCTCGGCGAGGCGGATAAAGTGATCGTCTCCGATCCGGAGGATCTCTCCTTCAAAGCCGCCGATTTCGACGGAAACGGAACCATCGACGCCGGCGACGCCCGTCTGGTGCTGCGTCAGTCCGTCGGTCTTGCCGACTGATCGACAAACAGGATATTGAACTGCGAAAAGAGCCTTGATTCGGAACGGAACGGGTTCTTTTCTGTTTTTCTACGGGAGGAACGCCATGACACTGAGAGAAATCGAGCCCTTCGCCTTCGGCTTCAAAGAGGCGGACGTCAGCGGGATCGCCCCTGAATTTCAGCGGGAATATCGGATCGCCTGCGGCTTCCGGCGGCTGTGTGAAGAGACGGAGCTGACGATCGACCCCAAGGATTGGTTCGTCGGTCCCGGCTGTACCTATCCGCACCTGGGCATCCACTATTCCAGGGGCGCGGGATTGGTCTCCTACCCGGATCTCCGCAACGCCCAGAAAGAACGCTTCCCGGAGCTGGCGGAGGAGATCGACGCGCTGTACGATGAGTTTGAGCCGATCCGCACCCACCTGCTGACAGGCGGCTCCTTTACCCAGCGGCAGCATGAGCTGCGGTCGATCAAGGCCTGCTGGGGCGAGGGCGCGGGACACGCCAATCCCGACTATGAGATGCTGCTGCGCATCGGCACCGACGGCATCCGTGAAAGAATCGCGCTGTTCCGGCAGATCCATACGGATAAGGCGGGTTTTTATGACGCGCTGGAGGTGGCCCTTTCCACCATCGAGATCCTTGCCGCCCGCTACCGGGAGAAGGCGGCGGCCATGCTGCCGACGGCCGCCCCGGAAGACGCCGCCGTGCTGCGGCGGATCGTGCGGGCCTTTGAACAGATCCCGCAGCGTCAGCCCCGGGATTTCTTCGAGGCCTGTCAGTTCTTCTGGCTGGCTTACAGCTTCATCGACAACGATTCCCCCGGCTCCTTCGATTACGCCATGGGGCGGTACTATGAACACGACGATCCTGTCGACCGCTACGAATGCCTGAAAAAGCTGTGGGAGCTGTTCCGCCGGGTGCGGGCTTGGAACCTGTGCGTGGGCGGCTCGGACGAGTTCTGGAACGATAAAAGCTGCGCGCTCACCTACGACGTGCTGCGGGTGGCGCGGGAGCTGCGCTGCAACACGCCCAACATCACCATGCGGTTCCACCGCAACTCGCCGGAGCGGGCGTGGCGTGAGGCGGCCCTCACCATCGGCACCGGTATTGGCATGCCGGCCATCTATAACGACGAGTGCGTCTGCCCGGCGCTGGAGGCCATCGGCATCCCGCCGTCGGATTCCCATCTCTACTGCATGAACGGCTGCAATCAGATCGACATCTTCGGCAAGTCCCACATGGGGCTGGAGGACGGCGAGATCAGCGTCATCAAGGCGCTGGAATTTGCCCTGTTCAACGGCGTGTGCCCCAAAAGCGGCAAGGCGCTGGGCCTTGCCACCGGCAACGCGGCGGATTTTTCGACCTTTGACGAGCTGCTGAAGGCTTTCTACGCCCAAACGGATTTTCTGACGGATCAGGCGGCTGATATGTCCAACAAATGCCAGCGTATCTTTGCCGAAGAAGCGCCGAACCCCTGGCATTCCCTCGTCATTCAGGGCTGCATCGAAAAGGGGCTGGATTACAAGAACCGGGGACCGTACTACGGCCACGGGCAGATCCTGACGGAGGGCCTGCCGGACGCCGCCGACAGCCTTGCCGCCATCCGCCGCTGCGTGTTTGAGGAAAAGAAATACACCATGGCGACCCTGCTGGCCGCGCTGCGGGCGGATTTTGAAGGCTATGACGACCAGCGCAGCGACCTGCTGCGCTGCCATAAATTCGGCAACGATCACGACGACGTGGACGGCCTCTATGCGCAGATCACGGACCACATCTACCGCTACGCCCAGACAATCCCAACCTTCCGGGGCGGCCGGTTCGGCTTCGGGTGCTCCACCTTCGAGCGGGCGGCCCGTTACGGCCGCAGCGTGGCGGCGCTGCCCAACGGCAGAAAAAAAGACGACGACACGCTGGCGGACAGCATCGGCGCGGTGCCCGGCTGCGATACCTGCGGCCCCACGGCGCTGCTCAACTCCGTTCTGAAGGCCAATCAGTACCTGGCCACCAGCGGCAACGTGCTGCAGATGAAGTTCGCCAAGGGACAGTTCAATACGGAAAAGGGGATCGAAAGTTTTATCGCGCTGGCAAAAACCTATTTCCGCCAGGGTGGGCAGACCTTGCAGGTGAACGTGCTGGACGCGGACGAGCTGCGGGACGCCAAAGAGAACCCCGAGAAACACCGCGGCCTGATCGTGCGGGTCGGCGGCTTCAGTGCCTATTTCACGGATCTGGAGGGCGGTTTGCAGGACAATATCATCAAGCGGACGGAGCAGGGGATCTGATCCACCCTGCAGGGGCTTTTGTCCCCCGATCAATTCTTTTATTCAGAACAAAATGGATCCCTGAACGATTTTTCGTTCAAGGATCCTTTTTACGCTTGTTTTGTTTTATCGGAAATACCCGGCGATCTCCTGCATCCGTCCGCTCTGGTCCACGCCGAAGGGGCAGCGGCTGTCGCAGTGGCCGCAGGCGATGCAGTCGGCCGCGGTTTTGTCCAGCCCGCGGTAATGCTCTGCCGCCATCTTGTCTCCCGCCTTCGCCAGATCGTAATACTTGTTGATCAGGCCGATCTCCAATCCCACGGGGCAGGGCTTGCAGTGGTTGCAGTAGACGCACTTTCCGGCGGCGGCCGGTGGGGCGAAGGTGCCGACGACGGAATAATCCAGCGCCTCCTCCGGCTGGTCGCAGTAAGCCAGCAGCCGTTCCGCCTCTTCCATGGTTTTTGCGCCGGGCAGCACCGTCAGCACGCCGGGCTTATCCAGCGCGTAGCGGATGCACTGATAGGGCGTCAGGGCCTTTCCGAAGGGGGACACGGCGGCGTCCAAAAGCTGTCCGCTGGAGAACGGCTTCATCACCGAGATTCCCACGCCCTCCGTCTCACAGCGGCGGTAGACGGCGGCGCGCTCGTCCACGCTGCCGTTGGCGTATTCTCCCTGCCCGTAGTCATAGGCGGGGTTGACTGAAAACATCAGCATATCCACGGGCGCGTCGTCCATGATTGTTTGGATCACGGAGGGGGTGTGGGAGGAAAGCCCCACGTGCCTGACCACGCCCTGTTCCTTCATCCTCATCAGATAGTCGTAAACGCCGTTTTTTCGATAGGTCTCCCAATCGGAGGCCTCGTCCTGACAGTGGATGAAGCCGTAGTCGATATAATCCGTGTGCAGCTGCTCCAGCTGCCACGCCACCGAGCGCTTGACCGTATCCGGCTCCAGCGACCAGCCGTAGGTCCCGGCGGAATAATCCGCCCCGAAGTGGATCTGGTACAGGACGTTTTTCCGCACGTCCCGCAGGGCCTCGCCGAAGAGGGGAAAGGCCTTTCCGTCGCCCGCGGCCAGATCGTAATAGTTGACGCCGCCCTCAAACATCCGGCGGATCACGCCCACCGCCTCGTTGGGCTCCGCCTCAACAATATAGGCGGTCCCCATGCCGATTTCGCTGATTTTGTCGCCGGTTTTCCGGTTGATTCTGTATCTCATTGCTGTTCCTCTTGCTTTGACAGATGCGCTGCTTCCGTCTCGTTGCCGAAGGGCTCCGGCCAATAGCGGAAATCCGGTTTCTCCTCCGGCAGCTCCGCCATCAGGCGGCAGAAGCCGCGCCATTTCCTGCCCATGTGGGCTTTCAGCGCTTCCGTATGGACGGCGATCACGGCGACGGGGTCGGGCAGGTCCGTCAGGCAGTCCCGCAGCGCGTCCAGATTGCTGCCGTAATACGCCGGGAAGTCCAGCGCGTTGGCAAACGCCCGGTGCAGCGCCTCCGGCGTCAGCAGCTTTTCGCCGTCCAAAAAAACGTACCTCATGCTATTCCTCCCCGTACAGCAGGGTAAAGCTCTCGTAGTGGTCTTCCGTATAGTAGATCAGCCCGTCGTTGGAGAACACGATCCGTTTCGCCCCGCGTTTTTTCGCCCCGAGGGTGTCGATGTCGCATTCCGTGTAAAACCGTCCCGGCGCTTCGGGCAGTTGCCCTTCATAGTTGCCGAAGCGGTCGCCTCCGATGACTTTGCCGGGGGCGTATTTTTCCAGACTGCCGCTGCTCCATCCCAGCTTTTTCGCTTCCTTTTTGGTGATGAAGTTGCCGGGCAGATGGCCGTAGGTGTGAAGATACAGCGCCACTTCGTCTTTGGAATAATACCAGCCGTCCTCGTCGATGGCGGGCTGTGCCTGCGTTTCCGTCTCCGCTTCGGTCGGCGCTTCCGTTTCTTCCGCCGGTTCCTCCGCCGTTTCCTCCGGCGGGGAATTGGCGTGAACGTCCGTGGGCGTTTCATCCGTCGGTTCGTCGGAAACCACAACGAGGTCAACGCCGTTGTCCTCTGCGTCCGGCGCGGCGGGATCGTTCGTCACCGGCGGCGCGCAGGCCGTGAACAGCAGCGTCAGCGACAGAACCAGCGCCAGCAGTATGGCGGTGATGCGTTTCATATCGATCATACCTCCCCATGCGGGATTGCATACTCATGCAGCACGGCGCCTTGCGCCGTTAATACCGGAATGAACCACATTTGAAAATCTTTTATGATACGATGTTCGGCGATTATTAATGCGGTAATTAAATAATTGGAAGTAAGAAACATCG
>CAMVNL010000113.1 GCA_947168785.1 uncultured Clostridia bacterium
CCGGAAGTTCCGGCAGATCTATCCGACCATGAAGGACCTGTTCCAGACTATAAAATAAAGGAGACATACCATGAAAGAGATCTTTGAGAACATCCCCGTCATCCCCTACGAAGGACCTAAGAGCAAAAACCCTCTGGCGTTCAAGTATTATGACGCCGATCGGATCATCTTGGGCAAACCCATGAAGGAGCATCTGCCCTTCGCCATGGCCTGGTGGCACAACCTGTGCGCCGGCGGCACGGACATGTTCGGCCGGGACACGGCGGACAAGTCCTTCGGCGCGGAAAAGGGCACCATGGCTCACGCCAAAGCCAAGGTGGACGCGGGCTTCGAGTTCATGAAGAAGCTGGGCGTCAAATACTTCTGCTTCCACGACGTGGATCTGGTCCCCGAAGCGGACGACATCAAGGAGACCAACAAGCGTCTCGACGAGATCAGCGACTATATCCTGGAGAAGATGAAGGGCACGGACATCAAGTGCCTCTGGGGCACGGCCAACATGTTCGGCAACCCCCGCTTCATGAACGGCGCCGGTTCCAGCAACAGCGCGGACGTGTTCTGCTTCGCCGCGGCCCAGGTGAAGAAGGCCCTGGACATCACCGTGAAGCTGGGCGGCCGGGGCTACGTGTTCTGGGGCGGCCGCGAGGGGTATGAGACCCTCTTGAACACCGATGTGAAGTTCGAGCAGGAGAATATCGCCAAGCTCATGCACCTTGCCGTGGACTACGGCCGGAGCATCGGCTTCACCGGCGACTTCTACATCGAGCCCAAGCCCAAGGAGCCCATGAAGCACCAGTACGACTTCGACGCCGCCACCGCCATCGGCTTTCTGCGCCAGTACGGCCTGGACAAGGACTTCAAGCTGAACATCGAGGCCAACCACGCCACGCTGGCGGGCCACACCTTCCAGCACGACCTGCGGGTCTCCGCCATCAACGGCATGCTGGGCTCCATCGACGCCAATCAGGGCGACTACCTGCTGGGCTGGGATACCGACGAATTCCCCTTTGACGTATACAGCGCCACCATGTGCATGTATGAAGTCGTCAAGGCGGGCGGCCTTACCGGCGGTTTCAACTTCGACGCCAAGTGCCGCCGCCCCAGCTACACCCATGAGGATATGTTCGAGAGCTACATCCTCGGCATGGATACCTTCGCCCTTGGCCTGATGAAGGCCGCCGCCATCATCGAGGACGGCCGCGTGGACGCCTTTATCAAGGACCGCTACGCCAGCTACAACAGCGGCATCGGCGCGAAGATCGTGGCGGGCGAGACCACCCTTGAAGAGCTGGCCGCCTACGCCGATACCCTCGGCGCCCCCGCCCTCCCCGGCAGCGGCAAGCAGGAGCGGCTGGAAGGGATCGTCAATCAGATTCTGTTCAGCTGAACAAATATGATTGAGAATCATTGATAATAATCGGGCTCCCTGAACGAAAAGGTTCAGGGAGCCTGTTCTTGATATAAGGTATCTTTCCGGCATAAACGCCGGAACTGTTGTTTGTGTGGATCACCGGTTTTCGCCGAACGGGATCCGTCTACGGATGATCCGGCGTCCGCGGAACGGTGGATCCGGCGGCATTTCCGACGCCCGGCCAAGTGCAGCGCAGCGCTTTGGTGGGGCAGGCATGGATACAATCGCCGCAGCGGATACACTCCGTGTGGTTGGGCGTTTGGCTGGGGTTCACGCACATGTTACAGGCGTCCGCGCATTTGCCGCAGGAGACGCATTTGTCGGCGTCCACCGCGATCCTGACCGCCGCCACTTTGTTGAAGGGCGCATAGAACGCCCCCAGCGGGCAGAGGTATTTGCAGAACGGGCGGTAGATCACGACGCTCAACAGCACGATCATTCCCAGCACACAGGCCTTCCAGGCGAAGCGGCTGCCAAACAGCTTGAAAAGCGTGTTGTCGCCCAGCGCCAGCAGCAGCCCCGAAGCTGTGCCGGAGGGGCAGAGGTATTTGCAGAAGACCGGCGTCAGCTTCACAAACAGCGGCAGAATGATCACCGTGACGATCAGCACCGCGTATTTAAGCTTTCGCAGCAGCTTGTCGCCCTTAAAGGACTTGATTTTTTTCGGGAACGGGATCTTATGCAGAAGATCCTGCAACAGGCCGAAGGGACACAGAAATCCGCAGACCAATCTGCCCAAAAGGGCGCCGAAAAAAATCAGCAGCCCCAGCACGTAGTAAGGGAATTTGAATTTGTTGGCGGAAAGGGCGTTTTGCAGCGAGCCGATGGGGCAGGACCCCACCGCGCCGGGACAGGAATAGCAGTTCAGCCCCGGCACACAGACGCTTTTCAGGTTGCCCTCATAGATTTTTCCGGCAAAAAAGCCCTTGAAGTTGGCGTTCTGCACCAGCGCCGCAGCGCCCTGCACCGCCAAACGGATCCGATCGTGTCTGTTTCCCAATACATAGCCCCCAAGCAATCAGCAATGTGCAATGTCGGACGGACTTTGCCCGTACCCATCGTATCCGCGGTCATCTTTCAACGCCCGCAAAAAATCATTGCTCATTGCAAATTGCAGATTTTTTACCCAATTCCAACGCATTCCAGACAAATCTTTACCGCCTTGGCCAGCACCTGCGCCGCCTGTCCCTGTGCCGCGCCGAGGACAATCAGCGCGGCGGAGACGATCAGCAGCGCCGCCGTGGGAAGGGCGTGCTTCAATCGCTGTTTCATGCCTTTGCCAGATAATCTTCGATGATGGCTTTCCACTCGTCATAGCTGTGGGCGCCGATCTCCGGCTCGGCGGAAATGATCCTGCCGCTGCCGTCCGCGAAGACCGTGGTGGGCACGTAAGCCGTCATGAATTCACTCATGTTGCCGCCCGATTTGATGACAGGATAGGTGACGCCGTTGTCTGTGATGATCGATCTGACGTCCTCGTCCTGCCCTTCGGTGGAATAGACGCCGAGGATCAAAAAGCCGCGATCTTTGTATTCCTCATACAGCTTCGCCAGATCGCCGATCTCCCCCACGCAGGGGCCGCACCAAGGCTCCCAGAAGTTGACCATCACCACCTTGGCGTCTTTTATATCGTCCGACGTATAGGGGTTGCCGTCAATATCCGTGGTGGAAAAATCCAGCTGTCCCGCATCGGAGGGGGCGGCGGTTTCGTTGTTTTCTGCTTCGCCGAAATCCGTTCCGGTCGAAGTGGCTTCCTGATTTCCCGCGTTGTCAACCGGGCGGTTGCCTGACTTTCCGCCGCAGGAGATCAGCGAAGCCGTCAGTGCCAACAGAAAGATCATTGCGATGATTTTTTTCATTGTGCAGCTCCTTTGGGGTTATTTGACTGCGCTGACGTAAGCTTTGCAGTCTTCAATAAAGATGGAAAATGCTTTTGCGTAGTTGCCGGACATGAGCCCCGACTGAATATCCTTCCCGATCTGCTCTATCACGTTGTCTGGCAGCGCCGTAATGCCTTTTCCCGAGGTGGAGATGTGCCACTCTCTGGTGCCAAGGCTGATCAGCAGCAGCGCGCCGTCTCTATTGGAACCGACGCCGAATTGATTGTTGTCAAAATAATCGTCGGCATATTGTTCCGCTGTTTTTCCGTCCAGCGAATACGTCGTGACGATGACAAGGTCAAATTGCAGGGCGTTGGAGGCGTCGGCCAGCTTGGTTTCCAGATCGATCCGCGACTCGGTCGACAGCAACTGGGCAAAATCCGCCAGACGGACGGACTCAACGTTGAATTTTGACCCGCCGTTGTTAGTATTGTTGCCGATAACGATCTTGTCTGATCCGGTCTGGGACTGGTTTTGCTCCGGCTCCGGCTGCGACGGCGTCTGGCTGGGGACAGTCGGAATGGCAGAGGAGATATTTGCCGTCGGCTTCGTCGGCGTTTGCTTCGGAATGGCCACGATCACCGTGATCATTAACAGAAAGACCGCGGCGGCGATGCCGATGATGGCGATAACGGAGGTATTCGCCTTTCGTTTTTTATTTCCGGCGAGAGTGGAGCGGCCGCCTCCGGTAAACGCCGTGGAATGGCTCTGCCCCGTGTAGCCGTGCGCGCTGCCGGTATGACCGCTTTGCGTATACGGGGACGTCTGATTGTAGGACCGACCGACGGGATTTGTGGGAACAGGGGGAACGTACTGCGACATGCCGGAGGCCTGTTCCTTTCTGGAGGCGACGGCAAAGGCCTGCAGCAGCTCGTCGATGCTTTTGTATCTGTCCGGCGCGCTGACGCTCATTCCCTTCAGCAATACCTGCTCCGTATAGGGACCGATCACCGCCCCGATGGCGGAGGGACGCTGCAGCTGGTCGGTTCTGATGCGCAGCAGCGACGCCTGCGGCGTGACCCCCGTGATGCAGCGATAGATGGTGGCGCACAGCGCGTAAACGTCGGTCCAGGCCCCCTGATCGTCCCAGCTGCCGTACTGCTCGATCGGCGCAAAGCCGGGCTTCAGAATGACCGTCAGACTCTTGTTGGCCACAGCGGAAACGTTCCGCGTGGCTCCGAAGTCAATAAGCTTGATTTTAAACCCGCCGCCCTGCTGAATCAGTATGATATTGTCCGGCCTGATATCGCGGTGGATCAGGTTCTTTCTGTGGATCTGCTTCAACGCCGTCATCACGGGCATCAGCAGGTTGATGGCCTGTTCCGCGGTGATCGTTCCGTATTGCTCCAGATACTGCTTCAGCGTGATGCCGTCAAGAAATTCCATCACGATATAGACGGTATTGTTCGCTTCGAAGCAGTCCAACACGTCAACCACGCCGTCGACGCCGGCAAAACCGGCCAGGATCGTGGCCTCGTCAAAGAAACGGCGTTTTCCTTTTTTGAAAAACTCGATCTTGTCCGCTTCCACATCGGTCCTGACGTAGGTGGATTCCGCCGTGTACCGGTTGACGAAACCGGAAGGAAAATACTCTTTGATCGCCACCTTGCGGGCCGCCAGCATATCGAAGCCGACGTAGGTGATACCGAAGCCGCCGTGGCCGAGCGCCGCGCCGAGATAATATCTTCCTCCCAGAACGGTGCCGGGACGCAGATGGTGAGACGGCGGCGTGCAGTTCACCGCCTGCCGGCAGATAGGACAGACTGATTCCGTTTCCGCGACCGGATGCATACAGTGACAGCAATATTTAGGCAAGTGAGATCCCTCCGAATGACATAATGATTTGATGGGAACCGGATGTATAAAATACGATCTCTGAAAAATCGCCTTGGCGGCACGTCACAGCGGGCTGCTCCCGCGGGGTCAGCAGACGGCGTTCGTCATCGTGTTCGCCGCGCCTTTGAAGGAATCCGCCGCCGTGGTCACAGCGTCCTTGACGGAATCCGCCGCCTGTTTGACGGGATCGTAGCCAAGGGCAAAAAACTTGAACGCCCATACCACGGGGCTGAATTTGAAGATCATCCAGTCGAGGATGGTGACCAGCTTGCGCAGGAAGGTGGAGACGTCCCGCGTTTTCGGCACGTACACCGGCTCAAACACCTCGCCCTCGGCGCGGACCGTCATGGGCTGGGCGTAGCAGATGCCGTTGTCGCCGGAGAGGTAGAACCGCACGAACAGATGGATATCGTCCAGCAGGTCGTCCCGGTTCAGGTCCAGCTCGGCGTAGCCGTCCGCCACGTCGTAGTCCCGCAGCACCACGTTGCCGTCGGAGACCCAGGTGATATAGTTGAAGTTCTCACCCCAGACCTTGATCACGTCGTTTTCATCGTCGACTTCCACCTTTGTCACGCGGGGGGTGGTGTCCTCCCAGTAGGCCACCTTGTCCCAGTCCTCGTCCCGGTAGCCCTCCATCTCCTGCATGCCGTTCAGCTCATAGCCGTTGGAGAAGTGGGAGACGGAGAAGAACTGTCCGTTTGTCATGCAGTCCCGCAGGGCCTGCTGGGTGAGTTCTGGCATATACATATAGGTGTAGGCGAAGTTGAGGGATTTTTCGTCGTGGGAATCGCTGAAGGTGAAGCCCCAGGGGGTGACGCCGTTGGGGATGGTCTTTTTCAGGATGGAATCGTAGAGGATCCGGTCGCAGCGGGTGTGGGCGTCGGTGGCGCTGTTGATGCCCATGCCCACGGCGGAGCCGGGGTTATCAAGGAAGACCCGCGCAAACTTGTTGACGTAGTATTCGTCGATGGGCTGGCCGACGTGATCCGCCGAATCCTTGTCGGGGTAGACGTATTCGCCCACGTGGGCCAGCATGGTCACGCCGCCGTCCTTGTTGACCTCGCGGCAGGGGGTCTCATAGTCGCCGTAAACGCCGGCGTAGCCCTGGCCGTAGTCGCTCCAATAGCCGGTCAGGTGGCAGTCGGCAAAGGGGGTTGCCATGTTCAGCTCGTTCCCCTGCTCCACGTCCAGCATGCCGTTGGCATGGGTCCGGGTGCGGTCGGTCTGGATCCGTTCGCCGGTCCCGTCGGCGTTTTCCGTGTAGGAATAGACGATGCTTTCCGCCGTGCCGGTGGTGTAGGCCTCATATTCCTCCGCCGTCAGGGGCGTGATGGGGGCGTTGGCGCCGCCGGTGCGGTCCTTTTTGATCTCACGCACCAGCGGGATCGTCTGGGGTGCCTTGTCCCAGCCCCGGTTTGTGGTGCCGTGGTCGGTGATGGCCACGACGTCGTAGTCCAGAGCGTAGTAGTCCGCGATGGCCTCATGGATGGTCTGGAAGCCGTCGCTGGCGGTGGTCTGGCAGTGAAGCTGCGTCTTGTAGCCCTGCCAGGCGTCCCAGTCCACGTCCTCATAGGGATTTTCAATGTCGTACTTGATCGGCTGTTTTTCGGAAAAACCGTACACGGTACACATGGTCAGCAACATAGCGCACACAAGCAATACGGAGATCGTTTTTTTCATGATATTTGCCCCTTTTTTTCTGAGATAGCCCTTTTAAATATAAAAAGACTTATGATAATTTTACACTATTGTTGTCAAAATTGCAAGGGGGAGCGCGCATTGTATCGCGGCAAAGAATTCAAAGAATCCAGTAAAAAGAGAAAAAAAGAAGTTATTGTTTGGAAGAAACAATAAAAAATAGTATT
>CAMVNL010000114.1 GCA_947168785.1 uncultured Clostridia bacterium
ATAATACAGATTGTCATGGGCCTGTTCCAGACAGCAGGGCAGCAGCCAGTGGATGTGCCCGCTGAAAAACAGGATGGGGGCTTTGGCGGTTGCCGCGTGGCGCAGCAGCAGCGCGTCCACGGCGGCGGAGCACTCGCCCATGCCCGCTTCGTGATATTCCGGCGTGACGCCGTTGCGGCCCTCCGGCGGCTGGTGACTCAAAACAAACACCGGCTTGCCCGTGGCGACCGCCTTGCGCAGGATTTTATCCAGCCATTCCAGCTGCGCTTCGGTGATTGTCGGTTTGTTGTGGCACAGGGCCTCGGTGCCGGTCACGATAAACGGAAAGCCCTTGACGGTGGCGTAATAGTAGTTCTTCTCCGTCACAAGGCCGCAATCCCGGCAAAAGCGCTGAAACAGCCGTTCCGCCAGCAGATAGTTGGGATCGTCGCTGTGGTGCCAGCTGTCGTGGTTGCCCATTTGGGGCAGCACCCGCAGATCGCCCAGGTAGGCCTTTTTCAGCCGCCGCAGCAGGGCGTATTCCTTTTCGTCCCCGCAGTTGGTGACGTCGCCGCACAGGGCCAGCACGTCGCAGCGTCCGTCCCGCCGCAGCCCGGCGAAACCGCGGCGCAGCACGTCCGTCCGGTCCCGGTAGGGGTCGGCGTCCGTATGCAGGTCGGCAGTGAATACCGCCCGGAAATCCTCCCCGTCCGCCGTCCGGCGCGGCAAGCGCGACAGCACCAGCGAAGACGCCATGGTGGGCAGGCTCTCCCGCAGGGTTCTTTTTCCGGACAAAAGCAATCCCTCCTTCCCGCAGATAAAATGATACGGTTCTGTCTTCTATTATAATATTCCCCGCCCGAAATGCAATAAAAAAGCCGCAAAAAAAATCCCCCGGACCGAAAACCGGTTCAGGGAAAAGTAGGGTATCGCGCAAAGATCAGCCGGATTCCGCATCCGACGGCTCCTGTGCGCCGAATTGAATATACGTTTTTATGCTCTGCCCGTCGATGAGGTAGTCCGTGATCATCACGCTGCCCTTCCATACCTTCGCCTTGACGGTAAAGGTATGGCCGAAGGCGGGTTCGTTGATATCGTCCGTGCCGTACCATTGCGCCATGTCGTCCGGCGCCTCGCCGTATTCCTCGATATACTGTTCCGCATACCGCTCCTTCACCCCGGGGAAGAAGGCCTGTTCAAACGTATTGCTCACGTAAAGCGTCTTTGACAGCGTTTGATAAAAATAGGAATCCTTATGTCCGGCGGCGTCGATATACGCGCCGTTCAGCGGTTTCATATCCGTCCTACGGACGGTGGAGACGCCGTCCGGCCCCGTTTCGATTGCCCAGTACCGGTCAACATTGTTGACGGTTCCTTTTTGACGGATGCTCAGATGCAGTTCCCGCGTGCCGCTCCAGTACCAGAATCTGCCGTCCGCGGCAAATTCGTATTCCACGGCGTCGGTTGCCATGTGGCGTTCCACCGCCTGATGATAGCCGATCATGCCCGCGAGAAACGCAATTTGCAGCGCCGCCAGCGCGACGGCCAGTATCTTACGCATCGTTTTCCGCCTCCTTCGCCGCTTTTCCTTTCTTTACGGCAAGCATTTTTTTGTTGATCAGCAGGATCGCCACGCCCAGTGCCGCGCAGAATCCGCCGATCAGCGGCATGTTGTCCTCCAGCAGGTTCCAGATCACAAACAGCAGATCCGCCGCCACCGTCAGCATACCGAAGTTCAGCGGCAGCAGCTTCAGCGTTTTCACGCCCCGCAGGATCAGGACCACGCCCAGCGCCGCAATCACAAGCGCCTTCGGCCACTGCTGCACCGTCAGCATCAGCCCCATCTGCAGAATGGACGCCGTAAGGAACAGCAGCTTCAGCGGATTGTGTTTGAAGCTCTTTCTGCCATAGATCACCCCGGCCGCCACAAGGGCCGCCGCGAGGGCGTAGATCCACGGCAGGATCTGTGCCAGCCGCTGCTGCTCTCCGGGGGAAGCTTCCTCCAGATAGAAAGAAATGAGCAGCATCTGGATGAAGTGCACGACGACCGTGCCGACGGCGGCAGGATAGCGCAGCGGCAACGCGCCGTCGGTCTCCCGGTCGGCGGCCGCCAGCGCCGTAAAGCAGGACAGCAGCGTCAGCATGGCTGCTTCAAAGCCATAGTCCGGACAGACGTATGTGACCGCAGCGGTCAGATACGTGACTGCCGCGCCGGTCAGCACCCAGCGGGTGAAGGCCTTCAGATCGGGGGACAGGCCGTTCTTTTTGACGAACAGCGCCGCAGCGGCGAGGAACAGTAGCGCGAACGCCAGTAAGGGAAGGCGGCCCTCCTCCCCGAAACGGAAAAATAAGACGATTCCAAAGCCGTTCAGCGCCGTAAAAGCCGCCACGGAATCCAGCGCGAACATCACGGGCAGAATCAGCAGCGTATCCGCCAGCAGCAGCCGGGTGAAGCCGAGGTCAACGGAAAAGGTGTGGTTGACCAGCGCCACGGAAGCGCAGAAGCCGACGATCCAGATCACCGCCGCGGCTTCGTTCTTTAATTGGCTGACCTTCTTGCCGAACACCGCAAACAGAGCCATGCCGATCCCGGCGAAGGCCGGGAGGAAGGAGAGGATGCGGCGGGTCAGCTCCGGCATATCCCGCCACAGCCATACAATTAAAATAATACACCCGGCCGCCAGCAGCAGGCTGCCGAACACCGCCAGCCCCACGGCGGAAAGGCGCTTCGCGGCGGCGCGGTCGTCGGCGGGAGCCTCCAGTCCCACGCTGCGGCGCTTGCCGTAAATCAGTTCTTCGATATCCGCCCCCAGCGCGGCGGAAAGGGCGGTGAGCATGTCGATATCGGGCTGGGTGCGGTTGTTCTCCCAGCTGGAAACGGTCTGCCGGGTGACGCACAGCGCTTCGGCGAGCTGTTCCTGCGTCAGCTTTCGCTCCCCCCGGAGCCGTTTGATGTTTTTTGCAATGGAAGCCATTGTGTTCCTCCTTATCAGAAAATAGGCAGTAGGCAATAGGCAGTAGGCAATAGGCAATAGAAAGATTGAACTGCCTGTCTTTATTCAAGCATAAAAACGGGAAAAAGTCACGCAATAATCTGTTGCGCTGCACAAAAACGCCTGAAAATGCGCAGAGCCTGCGTAAATTGGGGGCGTCGATATGATGTTGTTACTCAGAAACCTTTTTTCACCGCGGTAGCGCGGCGCCTCAGCGCCGCTGCGAGGGAGAAAATACATCACGGCTGAATTTTTCCGGTCCGGAATATTTTTAAAGTACCATAAAGCTTTCTGTGATAATATTTCATAGATCGGCCATAAACCGTTTACAATCTACAAAGAAAGGTTTTGATGACAATGTGCGGAATTATCGGCAAAGCGGGAGACGGAAACGTCATCCCGGATATTATCAACGGGCTGAAAAAGCTGGAATACCGGGGGTATGACTCCGCCGGTATCGCGGTGCTGGGCGAAAACGGCTACAGCAGCGTGAAGACCGCCGGCAAGGTGGACGCCCTCAGCGAGGCGGTCACCGCCTGCCGCTGCGCCCCCGGCGACACGGGCATCGGTCACACCCGCTGGGCCACCCACGGCGCGCCCACCGACAGAAACGCCCATCCCCATTTCAGCCCGGACGGAAAATTTTCCGTGGTTCATAACGGAATTATCGAGAACGCCTCCGAACTGAAAAAGTCGGTGCTGCCGGAGGACGAGGTTTATGCCTCGGAGACAGATACCGGGGTGGCGGCGCATTTGCTGGCGTTCTACTATCAGGGCGACGTGATCGAGGCCGTCTCCAAGACGGTCAACGCGCTGAAGGGTTCCTTTGCTCTGGGCATTCTCTGCTCCGACTGCCCTGAAACCCTGTTCGCGGCGGCCTGCGCCAGCCCCCTGTTTGCCGCCAAAGGACAGAGCGGCACGTTCATCGCCTCCGACATGGGCGCCGTGGGCGAGGACGCCAAAGAGATCTATAAGCTGACCAACCGGGAGATCGCCCGGCTGACGAAGGACGGCATTGCATTTTTCGACGCCGACGGCAAGCCCATCGTCAAAAACACGGTCAGCGTGCAGGTGGGCAGGCTGAGCCTGGAAAAGGGCGGCTTCGAGCACTATATGCTCTATGAGATCATGCAGCAGCCGGACGCGGTGCGCGATACGATCCTGCCGCTGATCAAGGACGGCCATATTATCCGCCACGAGGGCTTTCCGGAGAGAGAGTTCGTCCGGGAACGCCTCAATAAGATCCGCATTATCGCCTGCGGCTCGGCCTATCACACCGGCCTGGTGGCGGCGTCTCTGATCGAGCAGTACTGCGGCGTAGACTGCCGCGCGGAGGTGGCGTCGGAATTCCGCTATTCCGCGGCGCTCATCGACGAAAACACCCTGACGGTCTTTATCAGTCAGAGCGGCGAGACCGCCGACACGCTGGCGGCCCTGCGCCTTGCCAAAGAGAAGGGCGCAAAGACGCTGGCCATCGTCAACATCGAAGGCAGCGCCATCGCCACCGAAAGCGACGCGGTGGTATTCACCCGGGCGGGTCGCGAGACTGCCGTGGCCACCACCAAGGCCTACAGCGCCCAGCTGGCGGTGCTTTACGCCCTGACCTTGTACCTTGCCCGGGAAAAAGGGACCGTGACGGAGGAGCAGGAGGGCGCTTACACGGCGGAGCTGCTGCGGCTGCCCGAAAAGATCCGCCTGACCACCGAGACGGTCAGCGAGACCGTGACGGAGCTGGCCGCCATGCTGGCGAAAAAAGAGGATATGTTCTTCATCGGCCGCCTGCTGGACAGCGCCGCCGCCATGGAGGGCAGCCTGAAAATGAAGGAGATCAGCTATATCAACTCCCAGGCCTACGCGGCGGGCGAGCTGAAGCACGGCACCATTTCGCTGGTGGAGGAGGGCACCCCCGTGATCGCCCTTGCCACCCAGGAGGACGTGTTCACCAAGACCGTGGCAAACCTTTACGAGGTCAAGGCCCGGGGGGCTTATACCATTCTGATCACCGAGGAAAAATTCCTGAACCGGGAATTCGCCGCGGACAAGGTGATCGCGGTGCCCGACACCGCCGATCCCTTCGCCGTGTCGCTGGCGGTGGTGCCCATGCAGCTGCTCAGCTACTACACCGCCAAGAACCGGGGCTGCGACATCGACAAGCCGAAAAACCTTGCCAAATCCGTCACCGTGGAGTAAGTGATATGATCATCAACACCGGGCAGCGGACGGATATCCCCGCCTTTTACGCCGATTGGTTCGCCAACCGGCTGCGGGAAGGCTTCGTCTGCGTCCGCAACCCCTATTATCCGCAGCAGGTCAGCCGTTACCGGCTGGACCCCGCCGTGGTGGACGCCATCGGGTTCTGCACCAAGAACCCGGCCCCCATGTTCCGGTATATGGACCTGCTGGAGCCCTACGGGCAGTATTGGTTCGTCACCATTACCCCCTACGGCCGCGACATGGAGCCCAACGTGCCGGACAAGCACCGGCTGCTGGAGGATTTCCGGCGGCTGTCCGACACGGTCGGCGTCGATTCCGTCGGCTGGCGGTATGACCCGGTGCTGCTGTCGGACCGCTATACCGCGGACTATCACCTGCGCGCCTTTGAGACCATGGCCGCCGCGCTGGAGGGGTACACGCATACCGCCGTCATCAGCTTTATCGACCTTTACCCCAAGGTCAGAAGGAACTTTCCCGAAGCGCGTGAGGTGCCGAAGGAACAGCGGCTGCTGCTGGGGAAAGCGTTCGTCGAAATCGCCGCCGCCCACGGCATGACGGTAAAGCCCTGCGCGGAGGGGGAGGAGCTGGCCGCCTTCGGGGCGGACTGCGGCGGCTGCATGCGGATCGAAGACTATGAAAAGGCCATCGGCAAACCGCTGAACGCGCCGAAAAAGAAGGGGGCGCGGGCAGCCTGCGCCTGCTATATTTCCTGCGATATCGGGGCGTATAACACCTGCCGGCACCTGTGCCGCTACTGCTACGCCAACGCGGAGCCGGAAACGGTGCTGGCCCAAAGCCGGCAGCACGACCCCCGCTCGCCGTTCCTGATCGGCGGCTACCGGGAGGACGACGAGATCCATGACGTGCCCCAGCAGTCATGGATCGTGGAACCGCCGCCCCTGTTCGCGCAGAAGAGGATAAACCCTTTAGCTTCAGAATAGTATCACATAAAGCGCTCCGGACGGCGACGACCGTCCGGAGCGCTTCGCGTTCATCGGAGATGATTTGTTTACTTTTCGGGAAAAATCAGGGAGCTCTCTTCGCCGTTCAGCCGGAACAGCAGCGCGGGGTCGTCCAGTTCTTCACCGGCTAACAGGTTCCAGTCGAAGGAAAAATACAGGGCCTCCGCGGTTTTCAGTAATCAATGCAGGGTTTACCTATGACCAAGTGAAAACCGTAAAACGCCGCCTTCCGCCGCCGTCCATTCATAGTAGGCGGCCTGTTCCGTCGGCAGCGACGCCAGATCCGCTTCCGCCGCCGTGGCCACGGTGACCGTGAGGCTTTTCAGCGCGGCCAGCAGCTCTTCGCGTTGCGTTGGGGACAGGGTTTCATTGCGTCCGCCGGTGCCGGTTCCGCGATAGCTGACCGTCGCCGTTCCGGCGGCCTCCAGACGGGCAAAGTCCACGATATCCTCCAGCCGGCAAGTCCGCCCGACCACGCCGCTGCTGTCAAACGTCCTTCCGGTGGGCGTTTCATCGGGGGCAGCGTCGCCGTCTGTCGCGATGCGGACCACCGTCAGCGGCGTTCGGGCCGCGTCGGTATCTGTCGCAGGCGGCTCATTGTTCCGGCACCCGCACAGCAGCATGGCCGCCGACAGCAAGCACGCCGGGCATATCAGAAACCGTTTCATCATGATACCTCCAAATTGTGAGTTTGTCGCGCTGATGCGCGCCAAACAGTCGCCAGTCGCCAGAAGCGGCGCGTTGCGCCGCAGTCGCAAGAAAGAGTTGTTCTCCCCTGATTTTCCACA
>CAMVNL010000115.1 GCA_947168785.1 uncultured Clostridia bacterium
TGTTTCGCATAAAATGTTGCATTTTCGGTTGCTTGATGCTATAATATCTTAATATGATAGAATGCGACAACTATTGAAATCCCGGAGGGTGCGAGTTGGACAGAAAGTTCTGGAACATCATCCAATACGATAAAGCGAAAGCCTCCGCGTTGGCCCGCGTTTGCGGCGTCGACGATTTTGCCGTATTGCTTTTGCAGGCCCGCGGGATCGATACCCCGGAGGCGGTGGAGGCGTTCCTGTCCGGCGGGGCAGGGGAGCTGTCCTCCCCGTTCCTCATCAAGGATATGGATAAGGCCGTCGCCCGTATCCGTCACGGCGTGGAGCGGGGCGAGAAGATCCTCGTCTACGGCGACTACGACGCGGACGGCGTGACCGCCACAGCGCTGCTGACTTCATACCTTGAAACCATCGGCGCCAACGTGGCTTATTATATCCCCTCCAGGCTCAAGGAGGGCTACGGCCTGTCGCTGGAAGCGGCCGAGCGCATCGTGAACGAGGGCTTCCGGCTGGTCATCACCGTGGATAACGGCATTTCCGCCCTGGAAGAGGCCGCCTATTTCAAGGCCCACGACGTGGATATGGTCGTCACCGACCACCACAAGGTGGGGCCGGTGCTGCCGGACGCCGTCGCGGTGGTGGACCCCCACCGGGAGGACGATACCTCTCCGGAAAAGGATCTGGCCGGCGTGGGCGTCGCCATGAAGTTGGCGGCGGCGCTGGAGGACGGCGAGTTCGGCATGGTGATGGAGGATTACGCCGACGTGGTGGCTATCGGCACCGTGGCGGATATCGTTCCCCTCACCGGCGAGAACCGCACCATCGTCCGTATGGGGCTGGAAGCGCTGAATAATTGCTGCCGCCCCGGCCTTTGCGCGCTGATCGAAGCCATCGGCTATGGGGAAAAACCGCTGACCTCCACCGCGGTGGCCTTCGGCATCGCGCCGCGCATCAACGCCGCCGGTCGGATGGATTCCGCCGACGCGGCGCTGAACCTGCTGCTGACCGACGATGAGGACGAGGCGCGGGAGCTGGTGGACAAGGTGAACGGCGCCAACGCCATGCGCCAGACCGCGGAAAGCGCCATCGCGGAGGAGGCGGAGGCCTACTTCGACGCAGCGCCTGAGCTGCGGCTGGACCGGGTGATGGTGGCGGCCGGCAAAGGCTGGCACCCCGGCGTCATCGGCATTGTGGCTTCCCGCATCGTGGAAAAATACGGCCGCCCGGCGCTGGTGATCTCCATCGGCGAGGACGGCGTCTGCAAGGGCTCCGGCAGAAGCATCGAGGGCTTTTCCCTGTTTGACGCCCTCTCCTACGCGGGGGATACGCTGATCCAGTTCGGCGGGCATACCCTTGCCGCGGGCTTCTCCGTGACGGAGGAGAATATCGGGGCGCTGCGGAAAAAGCTGAACGAATACGCGGCCACGGTGCCCTACGTCTATCCCACCATCAATATCGACTGCCGGCTCAACCCGGCCAATATTTCAACGGATATTCTGGATTCCCTCAGCCTGCTTGAGCCCTTCGGGGCGAAGAACCCCTCTCCGGTGTTCGGGCTGTTCAATATGACCGTCGCGGGCGTGAAGCCCATCGGCGGCGGCAAGCATCTGCGGCTGACCCTGACGCGGGGCGGCGCGTCCCTGACCGCCGTCTGGTTCGGGCAGACGCCGAAGACCTTCCCCTTTGTGGAGGGAGACGCGGTGGACGCCGCCATCCGCATCGAGCGCAACGAATATATGGGCGAAACGCGCCTGAGCATTCAGGTGAAGGATATGCGCCCCGCCGGTTCCGACGACGAGGCCATGTTCGCCTCCAAGGCGGTCTACCGCTCCTTCGCCGGAGCGGAAACGCTGCCGGAAGAGCGTCTGGCGCAGATCCGCCCCGACCGGGCGCTGATCTCCGACGTCTTCCGCTATATCCGGGAGAATAAGGTCTGGCGTTTTTCGCCGGAGATGCTCTGCCTGCGGGTCGGCGCGCCGGCGGGAAAGGCGGGCGCCGTCAGCGTGGCGTTGGACGCCCTCTGTTCCGTGGGCATTCTCACCCGGGACGCGGAGGGCTACCGCCTCAGCAATTTTACGGGAAAGACCGACCTGACCGCCTGTGAGATCCTGCGGGCCGTCGGATATAAATAAAAGATCAAAGATGAAAGATAAAAGATGAAAAATGGGGCCTGCGGCCGGCATTTTTATCCGGGTAAGGGCGAAGTTCATCCGACTTTCATCATTCCTCTTTCCTCTTTCATCATTTTTATCATTTGGGGGTGATTTCCATGGAAAACGGCAGCGAATATTACGCGGAATTAGGCAAGCTTGTCAACGCGACCTATCCCGAGGCCGAAGCAAAAAAAATCGAATCCGCCTTTGAATTTGCCTTCAACGCCCACAACGGGCAGCTGCGCAAATCCGGTGAGGCCTATATCATCCATCCCGTGGCAGTGGCGAAGATCCTCATCGGCTTCGGTATGGATTACCAGTCCGTCATCGCCGCGCTGCTGCACGACGTGGTGGAGGACACCCCCGTCACCTCCGAGGACGTGAAAAAGCTCTTTGGGGAGAGCGTGGCGCTGCTGGTGGAGGGCGTGACCAAGCTGGGCAAGGTGCCGCTGGCCAGCCGCGAGGAGCAGCAGGCGGAAAACCTGCGCAAGCTGTTGCTAGCCATGAGCGAGGATATCCGCGTTATCATCATCAAGCTGGCGGACCGGCTTCACAACATGCGCACGCTGAAATACGTGCCGGAGCAGAAGCGCCGCGATACCGCCAAGGAGACCATCGAGATCTACGCCCCCATCGCGCACCGGCTCGGTATCCGGCCCGTGAAAGAGGAGCTGGAGGACCTGGCCATCTCCTATCTGGACCCGGTGGCATACGAAGAGATCAAACGGGCTTTGGCGGAGCAGGAGCCCCAGCGGAAGGAATTCCTCGACAGCATTAAGGAGAAGATCTCCGCCCGCGTGAAAACCGTGGTGAAGGACGCCACCATCGAGGGGCGCATCAAATCCGTCCACGGCATCTACCGCAAGATGTATATGCAGGGCAAGTCCTTTGAGGAGATCTACGACATCTACGCCGTGCGGCTCATCGTCAACACTGTCAGCGACTGCTATAACTGCCTCGGCGTGATCCACGATATGTATAAGCCCATCACCGGGCGTTTCAAGGACTATATCTCCACCCCCAAGCCAAACATGTACCAGTCCCTGCACACCACCGTCATCGGCAACGAGGGCATCCCCTTTGAGGTGCAGATCCGCACCGTGGAGATGCACAAGACCGCCGAATACGGCATCGCGGCCCACTGGAAATATAAGCTGGGCTATAAGGACGCGGAATCCAACAAGCGCATCGAAAAGGGCATCGGCTGGGTCCATGACCTGCTGGAGGCCCAGAGCGAATCCGGCGACGTGTCGGATATCGTCAACACCATCAAGCACGATTTCGTCAGTGAAGAGGTCTTCGTG
Source organism: uncultured Clostridia bacterium (assembly GCA_947168785.1). GTDB lineage: Bacteria > Bacillota > Clostridia > Oscillospirales > Acutalibacteraceae > RUG806. The sequence continues at coordinate 3,455 of CAMVNL010000115.1, forward strand.
TTCACCCCCAAGGGCGACGTGATCTGTTTGCCCGTGGGGGCCACCGTCATCGACTTTGCCTACGCCATCCATTCCGCCGTGGGCAACAAAATGACCGGCGCAAAGGTGGATAAACACATCGTGCCCCTGACCCACGTGGTCAAGACCGGCGAGATCGTGGAGGTGCTCACCTCCTCCCAGCCGGGCAAGGGCCCCAGCCGCGACTGGCTGAAGATCGTCACCACCAGCGAGGCCCGCACCAAGATCCGCACCTGGTTCAAGAAGGAGCGGCGCGAGGAAAACATCGTCGAGGGCAAGCAGGAGTTCGAGCGGGAGCTGCGCCGCAACAACATCACGCCGGATGAGGAACAGGCCGCCGCCCTGATGCAGACCATCATCGAAAAGCAGCGCATGGCCACCGACGACGACTTCTACGCGGCGCTGGGGTACGGGGGCATCATTCTCTCCAAGATCATGCCCATGATCAAGGAGGAATACAACAAGCTGGCCAAGACCGCGCCGGAAAAGGAAGTCAGGTACAAGCAGGCGCGCACCGTCAGCAGCGAGGGCGTGGTGGTGGACGGCATCGGCAACTGTCTGGTCAAGCTGTCCCGCTGCTGCAACCCCATCCCCGGCGACGAGATCATCGGTTTTATCACCCGCGGCCACGGTGTCTCCGTCCACAAACGGGATTGCCCCAACGTGCCGCCGGTCATCAACGCCGCGCCGGAGCCGGAGCGGTGGATCCGGGTCTACTGGAGCGAAAACACAAAGACGGATTTCTCCGCCTCCATGCTGCTCACTTGCCTGTCGGGCAAGACCACCATGAACGATATCTTCACCGCCCTCAACTCCATTCACGTCACGGTCTATTCCATCAATACCCGCGACACGAAGGACGGGCGCATGCTCATCAATATTACCGTCAACGCCAACAGCGTGGAGCATATGAAATCCATGATGGCGCGGCTTTCAAAGCTCAGCGGCGTGCTGAGCGTAGACCGTTCCGGCGCGGACCTTTGAGCGAACGTTTCACGTCCGCAGTGATATGTTTTTGCTGCGCAAAAACGTGAAATCCGCCTGCGGCGGGTGAAATCTTTCGCTGCGCGAAAGATGATATGTTTGCCCGCGGCAAACGTTTCGGAAGCGCTTCGCGCTTGATCTATGCAGAAAAAGGCGGACATTGTTCTGCCTGCCATAAACGGGAGAATAAAAAATGGAAAAGAAGCTTTACCGTTCTGCCACGGACAAGAAGCTCGCCGGCGTGTGCGGCGGGTTTGCCCAATATTTCAATATCGATTCCACCGTCGTGCGGGTGTTGCTGGTGCTGTTCTGCCTGCTGGGCGGCTCCGGCGTGCTGTTTTATCTCATCTGCGTCCTGATCATTCCGGAGGAGCCCGCCGGTACCGAGGGCGGCTATACGCCCTATCAGGACGTGAGCGGATATCATCCCGAGCGATGAAGGCGGTCATTCAGCGGGTCAGCGAGGCCTCCGTCACCGTGGAAGGGGCCGTCGTCGGCGCCATTGAGAAGGGATTCCTCGTGCTGCTGGGCGTGATGGACGGCGATACGGAAGCGGACGCCGATATCATGGCGGCCAAGGTGGCGAAGCTGCGCGTTTTCACCGATGAAAACGACAAGATGAACCTCTCCGTCACCGACGTGGACGGGGAAGTGCTCTGCGTTTCCCAGTTTACCCTGTGCGCGGACGTGAAAAAGGGCAACCGGCCGTCTTTTACTCCCTCCGCCCCTCCGGCGGAAGCGCAGCGGCTGTACGAATATTTCATGGAACGGCTGAAGGCCGAGGGCGTCAAAAATGTGGCCCACGGCGTCTTCGGCGCGGATATGAAGGTCCGCCTGCTCAACGACGGCCCGGTGACGATATTGTTCGATTCACAGACGTGGATCAGAAGGTGAGATGTCAATTCGCAATTGCTAATTGAAATGAGGTCCTTATGAAAATCTGTTCCGCCCCCATCGGCGATATCCATACCAACTGTTATATCATCACGGATGAGGCCAGCGGCGAGAGCGCCGCGGTGGACTGCGCCCTGTTCGACGCGGACTATGAGGCGCTGCTCAGAACCGCGGGCGTCTCCTCGCTGAAATATATTCTGCTGACACACGGCCATTTCGACCATGTCAGCGGCGTGAAACGGCTCAAAGACGTCTGCGGCGGGCAGATCGTGATCCACCCCGAAGACGCGCCGTGTCTCACCGACCCGAAAAAGAGCCTCAACAGCTACGTGCGTTACGCCTCGCTGGAGCCTGTGGCGCCCGATGTCCTGATCGAAGAGGGCAGCGAGCTACTGCTGGGCCAAACGAAAATCACCGTAATGCACACCCCCGGCCACACACCGGGCAGCGTATGCTATCTGACGGAAGACGCCATGTTCTGCGGCGACACGCTGTTCCGGCAGTCCATGGGCCGCACGGATCTGCCCGGCGGCAGCACCCTCACGCTGCTGGTCTCGCTTTCGCGGATCGGCAGAATGGAAGGGGAGTACGCGATTTACCCCGGCCACGGTGAAATCACCACACTTTCTTATGAAAAGCGGAACAACCGCTATCTGAAGATGAAATGATCCTGTCGTTTGAAGGGCACTCCTTCCGTTATGAGTGCGAAAAAATATGCCGCATCTATTTCCCCACGGAAAAGATCGTCTTCGGCGACGCTCCGTCGCAGCCCGAAAATGATCCGAGACGGGTGAAAACCTGTATGGAGCCGCAGGGGAATCTCCTGCTGTTTTCGTGCGAAGCGACAATCGACGGCCGCTTCCGGGGGTACGGCTTTGCCGCCGCGTCGCCGGATCCGTCCGATGAGGCCGCGTATAAAGCGGAATGTGAAAAGTTGCTGGCAAAAGCCATGACCCGCGTGCTGACGGATCTGACCGGGATCCGGCCCCCCTGGGGCATTCTCACGGGCGTGCGTCCCGCCAAGCTGATGCGCCGGTATCTGGCGCAGTACGGCGAAGAGGAGGCCGTCCGACGTTTTACCGGTTTTTTGCAGGTCTCGCCGGAAAAAACGGCGCTGGCCCGTCAGGTGGCGCTGGCGGAAAACGAATGCGCAGCGCTGTCCACGGAAAGATCCTTTTCGCTATACGTGTCCATCCCCTTCTGCCCCACCCGCTGCGCCTACTGTTCTTTCGTCTCCCATTCCATCGCCCAGGCGAAAAAGCTGATTCCCGACTACGTGCGGCTGCTGTGCCGCGAGATCGGGCAGACGGCGGCCATCGCCCGGGAGCTGGGGCTGCAATTGGAGACCGTCTATGTCGGCGGCGGCACGCCCACCTCCCTGTCGGCGGCCGATCTGGAACAGATCACCGATGCGCTGAACGGATCCTTCGACCTGAACAGCGTGCGGGAATTTACCGTGGAGGCGGGCCGTCCCGATACGGTGGACCGAGAGAAGCTGGCAGTGCTGAAAAAGGCCGGCGTAACCCGTATCAGCATCAATCCCCAGACCTTTTCGGACGCGGTGCTGGAGCGCATC
>CAMVNL010000116.1 GCA_947168785.1 uncultured Clostridia bacterium
CGGCGATAGGCATCTGCCTGCGGCAGATGTCGGAATCGCGTTGCGAACGCTGCTGAGGCAGCGTGCTACGATTTTACGCCTGCGGCGCGCTGTAACGGCGTGAGACGCCGTGCTGCGATTCTACGCCTGCGGCGCTTAACAAAATGAAATTGATTACCCCGCACATAAAAACAAAAAAAGAGAGGAGACCCCACATGAAAAAGTTGTTTGCAATTTCCCTTGCCCTGATCCTGCTGTTGCCGACGGTGTTCGGCATAGCGGCGGCCGCCGCGCTGCCGGGGACGGTCTGCGTCACCGATTTTGTGCCGGCTGACACGGGCGCGGACGTGGCCGACGCGCTGCAGGCGCTGATCGACGCCAACCCCAACCGCACGATCTGCTTCCCGGACGGGGAATATCTTGTGTCCCATTCCCTGCGCACCCCCGCGGACCCTGCCAAAAGCGTGGATTTACAGCTGGCCACCTACGCCGTTATCAAGGCAACGGAGGATTTTGAGGGCGGCGCGGTGATCTGCCTCGGCGGCAAGGATCCCTACAACACCACCTGGCAGGCGGGCAGCAACTACGGCCTGACCGGCGGCGTGATCGACGGCAGCATGATCGCCGACGGCGTCAGCATCGACTCCGGCCGGGAGACGAAGGTACAGAACACCTCCATCAAGCACACTGTGGTGGGGCTGCGCATCGCCTACGGGGCCAACTCCGGCTCCTCCGACGCGGACATCCGGGATATCAACATCATCGGCAACGGCGCGGCGGATTCCGTCGGCATGGTGGTGGAGGGCTTTGACAATACCTTCACCAACATCCGCATCGGTTACGTGCAGACGGGCGTGATCATGCGCTCCGCTGGCAACAGCCTCACCAATATCCACCCCCTGTACCAGATCGATTGGGACAAGTACGAGGGCTCCTGCGGCTTCGTGGAGGAGAGCGGCAACAACCTCTACACCTACTGCTACAGCGACCAGTTCCAGACGGCCTTCAAAATCGTCGGCAACGGCCGCAGCGTCTACGACAACTGCTTTGCCTACTGGTGGAGCGGCGAGGGCGGCAACTGCACCGGCTTCAAAGCGGAAGGCGACAGCTTCAACGCCACCGTCGCCCATTGCCGCCTGGACTTCCGCAGCGATACCGACAACACCGTCTACGACGGGCCCCTCAAGGGCAGCGGCGTGTTCGACCGCCTGCTGATCGACGAAAGCCATATCAACGCCAACCGCAGCTACCGGGCGTTTTTGAATACCAGCCCGGTTTATCAGCTGAAAGAACTGTTGAACCGGATCAAAGCGTTTTTCGATTTCATTGCGGCGCTGTTCCGGCGATAACCGATCCATCCGCCCACAGCTGACGCAGGCACGACGGAAAAGGTCCCCTGAACGAACCGGTTCAGGGGACCTTGCTGTTGGTTTATCGCTGCAAAAGGGTAAAAAAATGGAGCGGATGACGAGGCTCGAACTCGCTACCTCCACCTTGGCAAGGTGGCGCTCTACCAGATGAGCTACATCCGCACTTGTTTGGAACAAGTGACATTATAGCGGATAAAAGCGCCGTTGTCAAGGATTATTTTTGATTATTTTTTCAACCGGTCAGCACGTCAACGATCATCGCGGTTATGCAGGGCGGCGGCCACGGCCATCACCAGCCCGTAGAGTACCCCCGCCACCGGCCACACGATCCAGCTGCGCTGCCAGTCCATGGTGATGAAGCTGTAGGCCAGGTACCCCGCCACAGCAAGGCTCCAGTAGACGGTGGAAATGGTCCGACTGCGTTTTGCCTCCTCTTTGTTGGCGCGGGAATACTCGCCCTCTTCCATCAGGACGTTATAACCGCCCCGGACGATGGCCGCCTGTACAATCAGCCACACGCCGCAGGCCACCAGGCACAGCAGCGCCGCCACCGCCACGACGTAGTGGAAATCACCGGCGTTCTCCGCGCCGGGCAGCAGCATGGCGACGAAGATCGGCACCGCGGACAGCACGCAAAGCACGATCCCCATGGTCAACCGCACCGCGAAGGAACCGTTCTCCCGGTCCCGCTGCTCCCGCGCGAAGCCGCTGACGCCGTATTCCGTTTCAGAGCACTCGCTGCTCAGATACTCGAATTTCTTTCCGGCCAGGCCGGAGGTCACGAACAGCGCCACCGCGCCGCCGACCAGCAGGAACAGCGGCAGCAGACCCAGCGCCACAGCCTGTTCATCGGACAGGGCCAGCAGACCTTCCTCCTGCGCCGAAGCCAGCAGAATCAGCGCCACAGGGGACAGGATGCACAGCAGCACGCCCAGCGAGATCCGTCCCGCGCTCTTCCTGCGGTACCGCAGAAAATCCTGCGCCTCCGCCATAGAGACCTTCCGCAGCGGCTCCCCCGCCTCTTCCGGCAGCGGTTCGGTCCGCGTCGCCTCCTCGCCCAATTCATCTTTTAATAGGTAATCGGTGGAAACCCCGAACACCTTGGAGAGCAGCAGCACCCGGTTCATATCCGGCACCGACTGGGCGCTTTCCCACTTTGAGACAGCCTGACGGCTGACTTCCAGCTTTTCCGCCAGCTCCTCCTGGGACCATCCGTTTTTCTTTCTCAGATCAATGATCTTATCCGCCATGATCATGGTTCATTCTCCTTTCGGCTTCGCCGTGTTTTCACCCAAAGCTTACCATAAAACCCGGTTGCAGACAAGCATTTCCGGCTGGAAATCCCGCAACCGGCGGTTGCAACCGGTGGTTTTTTGCCGAAAAAGGCCTTTGCGGGAGCGGAAACAGACAAATTGGGGTTTGGCGAGGTCTTTGGATGATAGGCGCGGTGCGAAGCGCCGCTATAATCGTAGCGCGGCTCCGTGAGCCGCCCGCAATGCGATTCCGATTTTTGGAACGTTGGATTTTGTCAAAACGTGGGATTTATTATGTTGTTTACGTCTGGAACCGCCTTCGGCGGGGCGGCTCACGGAGCCGCGCTACGAGGAAGGCGCGTCGCCCCAACAAATCCCTGTTTTACACCGCGCGATAAATAATCAGCTCGCTGGTCAGGGACGCGGGCAGGCGCACGCGGACGCCCTCGTTGACAAGGGCAAAGCCGCTGACGGTGGCGGTGGTCTGCGCGTTGTCAAAGGTGACTTCATAGGTTTTGCCCGCGTCCAGCCCGCGGGGATACACGGTCACGGTCTCGTCCCCCGGCATGATATCCGCCAGATTGAAGACGCCGATGATCCCTTTCGTGCCGTCTCTGCCGGCGCGTTCCAGAATGCACCGCCCCTTGGGGTGGGCCTCAAACAGCTCCGGCGTGTGGTGATAGATGAAGCCGTCCGTCATATAGGGACGGATGAAGTGTTTGTATAAATCAAACTCCCGCCTGACGAAGGCCAGCTCCTGCGGGTTCATGTCGCTGCCCAGCGGATTGTAGGTGTTGGTGGTGGGCTTGCCGAACAGGGTGCTGCGGACGGTAAAATCCAGCGAGCCGCGCAGATGGCCGTTCATGCCGGAAACCAGCCGGTCGATACGCTCCGGCGGCAGCACCATGCTGATACCGTTGGTGACGGCGAGGCTGCGGGGCGGAATCTGAAAATCCGAGACCCACGTATGGGTGAAGTGCTTCGTCATGCCAAGGTCGCACCGGCCCCCGCCCCCGGCGCAGTTCTCAAAGATCACCCGGGGATATTTTTTCCGCAGGGCGGCGAACATGCCGTACACAGCCTTATAATACCGCAGGGGGCTGCTCTCCCGGCAGCCGCCCCGGTCGTTGTAACAAAGATATTGCGTGTAATCCACGTTGTAGTCCAGCCGGAACAGGTCGATCTGATAGGTCTCGATCACCCGCTCCACCTGTGCTTTTACCCACGCGGCGGCCTCCGGGTTCGCCATGTCAATGACGGTGGTGTCCGTCCCCTTCAGGCGGCGGACCTGATACCACTCCGGGTGGGCCTTCGCCACGGCGGTATCCCGCCCCATGCGCTCGCACTCCATCCACAGGCCGAATTTCAGCCCCTTTTCCCGGCAGCGCTGCCGGATGGCGGCGAAGTTGTCCCCGTGCTTGCCGGGGTCGGCGTTCCAGTCGCCCACGTTGGCCCACCAATCCGATCCCTCTTTGCCCGCCGCGCAGTACCAGCCCGCGTCGATAATGCAGCTTTCCGCGCCGACGGCCGCGGCGGTGTCGATGGTGTGGAAGATGGCCTCCTGCGTCATGGCCCGCTCGGGGCCGATGCCCGCCCCCACCGTGGCGATGTTTTCCGCCGGCTCGTCATAGGTGAATACGGCCCGGCGGGTGTGTTTGTGCATCATGTTGACCGCGTCGTCCAGGTCGCCCTGCACCCGGCCGATATAGATTTCCGGCGTGGCGAAGGTCTCACCCGGCAGCAGCACCAGATGGGGCGCTGGGCCGGACAGCTCCATGCAGAACCCCAGCTTTGCCCATGCGCGGCTGCCCTCGCCGATGCCGTTGGGGGCCAGGTCCGCATCCAGATCAAAGCGGAACTCGTACCCGCCGGAATATGCCATCTGGGCAAACCAGAGATGCCCCAGCGGATTGTTGCGCAGCATGAACATAGGATAGCGGAAACGGTCGTTGACGTAGCGGCCCTCCACTACCGTGCCGCCGGAGGGCAGCGCGTGCCAGCGGAACAGGCCCTCCGCGCAGGGATGGGCGTTTTCCATATAGCCCAGCGAGTAAAGCCGCTCTTTACAGGCTTCTCCGCCGGTGAAGTGGGTCCAGTCGTAAAAGATCTCCATGCCCCCGCACAGGGGCGCCAGGCGGCTGAGCTTCATGGGGCGGTCAGATCCGTTCGTCAGCGTCAGGTACCGGGTGAAGACCGCGCTGCCGGAGAGCACCGTATGCACCCTGACCGTCAGCGGCTTCATGGCGTTTTGCAGCGTGATAACGCCGTGCAGAAGCCTTGCCCCATTGGCGGGCACGGTCTCTTCATATTTCTCAAAGCCGACGTATTCCCAGTCGTAGGCGAGGCACTCGCCGTCCGCCTCTACGTCGAAGACCCAGGGCCGGGTAAACCGGTCGTAATCCAGCCGGCTGGGCATGCCCTCCAGCACGTCCAGCGGCGTGCCTGCGCTGTTCCACCCGGCGGACACCAGCCGGTGTTTGTCGAACATTTCCTCATACACCGTCATGCCGGTGCGGTAGCAGAACACCGGCTGCCCCTGCGGGCCTTTGCTGCAATAGATATCCGTAAAATCGTTGTCAAAAAGCGCTTTCTGCATCGTCAGTTCCCCCTTGTTCGTTCCGATTGTAGCACAAAGCGGAAATAGAATGCAACCGACAAAAAAGCCGGAACTCGAAAAAAGGCGAAAAACCTTGACATGCCGGTTGTTTTGCGATATTATAAAAAAAGTATAAAAACCGCGTTTTATGTCGGATTGCTGCGGAATGAGGCGAAAAATGCGCAATTATATAAAAACGGCAGTCTGCGTAACGGCTGTGTTGGCGCTTGTCCTTCTTTACTGGCGTCTTGGGTGCCCCATCCGGCTGCTGACCGGCGTTTCCTGCCCCGGCTGCGGCATGAGCCGCGCGGCGTATCATCTGATCCGGCTGGACGTTTCCGCCGCGGCAGCCTGTCATCCCCTTGTTTTTTCGCTGCCCGTTTTTGCGGCGCTGTTCTGGGCCTTTCGCCGCAATCGCAAGGGGTTTTACGCCGTGCTGGGCGTCTTCTGCGTTTGCCTGCTGGCGGTGTATATCTGGCGGATGGCGTTTTCCGTTTCCCCCGAGATCGTATATTTTCATCCCGAGGACGGGGTGATATATAAAGTAATTCGTTTCTTGAGGAGTGTTTTTTTATGTCAACATCAAAAATGATCCCCGTAAACCCGAATTTGAACCTGAATCAGGTGCTTGCCGTTGCCACTGAAAATCTGCAGGCGCAGGGCTACGAAGTCGTCGCCACGCCGATGAGCGCCACCTCCGCCTCGATGACGGTGAGAAAAGATCGCGACGGCTTTAAAAACTTTATGGGCCTCGGCGTGGAAAGCCGCGTTCAGATGATGGTCAACAACACGGCGATGACGTTGAGCATCGAGCATGAGTGGACCAACAAGATCATTGCCCTGATCGTTGGCTGGTTCCTGTGCTGGGTGCCGATCGTGACGGGCATCATGGGCTGCGTCAATCAGAGCGGCCTGACCAACAAGATCAACGACGCCGTCATGCTTGGCTGCAATTCTTCTCCCAACGGTGTTCAGGCAAATCCGCAGTACGGCTATCAGCAGCCTCAGTATCAGGCTCCCCAGTATCAGGCTCCCCAGTATCAGGCGCCCCCGCAGCAGTATCAGGTTCCGCAGCAGCCGCAGTATCAGGCCCCGCAGGACGTGCAGCAGCCCTATCAGGGAGATACTCAGAATCAGTAAGACAGATATCAGTCGGAACAGCCGGAAGGAACAGCGTTTTCCTCCGGCTGTTTGAATCAGAAGGGAGTCATGATGGACCGCTGGAGTTTCATGCGTCACAAATTGGAGAACGATTACCTTGCCCCGTCTTTGCGGGGGCGAGTGCGCTACTTCGTGACTCGGTACCCCTGGATGCCCGATTATCAGGGGCGCGCTGCCATCGTTGTTGACGACGAGGAGGCCCTCAGCGGCGGCTATCTGGAATTGTGGCCGAGCGACCTCCTGACCGGCCGTGAGACCGAGGAGGAGCTGGCCCGCCATCTGCATTTTGAGGGGCTCAACCCCCACAGCTTCTACGACGCGTTTCATGAGTTCGATACTCAGACCGTGCAGGAGAGCCTGCAGAGCGAGGATCAGATCGTACGGCTGTTCGCTCTGCTGGACCGTCGGGTGGGCAAACGGACGCTGCAAAACCTCCGGGAGGGCCTTGACGCGCAGACGCCCGCCTTTCGGCGGTTCTGGTCCATCCGCATGGCGGCGGAGGGGCTGGTCCCGTCAGAAGGGCAGCCTACTATTTAAACAAAAAGTAACCCATTCTTACCATTAAA
>CAMVNL010000117.1 GCA_947168785.1 uncultured Clostridia bacterium
GCGGGTGGGCCGGTCGGTTTTGCGCATCTGGATCAGGCAGCTCATGCCCATGGTTTGCCGGTCGGCTGTCTCCTGCGAGGTCTTCTCCCCGAACTCGGAGGCCGCTTCCCGTCCCATGCGGTATTGCGCCCCGGTCAACGGGGCCAGCACGCTGTCTCCGGAGCAATCCGCGAACAGCGAAGCGCGGATGCGGTGCATCCGCTGGGTCGTGGACTGCCATCCGGTCACAGAGACGATACGCCCGTCCCGCATCTCCGCGTCGAAGACCGAACAATTGAGCAGCAGCGTGATATTCGGCTCAAACCGGACCTTTTCATACAAAATCGCGTCCCAGACGGGATAGAGCTTGTCGGGGTTGCGGTGGAGGGAGGCCAGCTCGATCTCCTCGAGGATGCCGGTCTCCCGGTCGTTGTCTCCCTGGGCGCCGCAGATCCACATGCGGATCTCCGAGGAGGCGTTGCCGCCCAGCACGGGCCGTTCCTGCACCAGGGCGACCTTTGACCCGCCCCGTGCGGCGGCGACGGCGGCGCAGATCCCTGCCATGCCGCCCCCGACCACGCAGAAATCAACGTTGTGTTCGATCATCTGAAAACCCATAACCCCTCCGTCATATCCTGTTATCTGTTCGATCGGTCATTCTCAATCAGAGAACCGCCCCATGATTGCGGCTTCCGACTTCCGACTGATGACTTCCGACTTAATCGATCCCCGTCAGGTCCATGCCGTCCAGCAGCTTCTTGGCCGCTTCGCAGACGTCCTTCAGGCACTTTTCCTCAAAGGGGCTGTCGAGGCCGGCGGCCTTCAGCAGCTCCGTGAAGGTCATGCTGCCGCCCAGATCGGTATATCTGCGGTAGGTCTCCCAGGCCGCCTGTTGGTCCTGCTGCATCCGGGCCAGGAACTGCAGCGCCACGGTCTGCGCCAGGCAGTAGTCGATATAATAGAAGGGGCTGGAATAGATATGGTGCTGCCGCTGCCAGCCGTGGCCGTCGCTGTAGAAGGGGATCTCGCCGTCCAGCTTCATCCAGGGCATATAGACGGCGGAGAGCTTCTTCCACACCTCATGGCGCTCGGCGGGGGTCATCTCCGGATGGGCGAAGACCTCGTGCTGGAAGTGGTCCACCATGGTGCCGTAGGGGATAAAGGTGATGGCGCCCGCCAGATGGCTGTAGCGGAACTTGCGGGTATCCTTGCCGAAGAAGCCCTCCGCCCAGGGCCAGGCGAAGAACTCCATGGACATGGAATGGACCTCGCAGGCCTCAAGGCTGGGCCACTCGTTGGCCACGGGCACGCGGGTGCGGTTGCACCACTGGGCAAAGGCGTGGCCCGCCTCGTGGGTGACGGTCTCCACGTCGCCGCTGGTGCCGTTGAAGTTGGCGAAGATGAAGGGCACCTCATAGTCGTCCAGCGAGGTGCAGTAGCCGCCGCTGGCCTTGCCCTCGGTGGAAAGCAGGTCCATCAGGCCGTCGTCGATCATCCGGTTGAAGAAAACGCCGGTCTCCTCGCTCAATTCTTCATAGAATTTCTTTCCGTGGGCCACGATCTGCTCCGGCGTGCCGCAGGGCTTGGGATTGCCGGAACGGAAGGTCAGGGCGGCGTCCGCAAAGCTCAGGGGGTAGGTCTTGCCGAGGCGTTTGGCCTGCTCCCGGTAGATGGAATCGGCCACGGGCACCAGGTATTTGACCACGGCGGCGCGGAACTTCGCCACGTCCTTCTCGTCGTAGCAGTTGCGCTCCATGCGGTAGTAACCGAGTCTGGTGTAATCCGGGTAGCCCAGCTTTTTGCCCATTTCGTCCCGCAGGTGGGTCAGCTTGTCGTAGAGGGTATCCAGCGCCTCGGCGTTGTCCATATACCACTTTCCTTCCGCCTTCCATGCGGCAAGGCGACGGGCGTCGTCCGGGTCGGTTTTGAAGGGAGAGAGCTGGGAGAGCGTATAAACGCCGCCCTCAAAGGGGATCTGGGCGGAGGCCAGCAGCTTTTCATACTCCTGCGCCAGGTCGCTCTCCTGCTGCATCTCCGGGATGATGGCCGGGGAGAAGCTCTTGAGCCGGATCTCTGCGTTGATGAAGATGATCTCGCCGTACTCTTTTGCGAAATCCGCCCGGAAGGGGCTCTCCATCAGCGCCAGCGTCCAGTTCTGCAGCTCCTCCTCCAGCTCCGGCATGGCCACGTTCCAGAATTTGACCTCCGCGTCGTAGAACTCGTCCTTCGTGTTGATGGAGTGGCGGATGGACGCCAGATTATAGAGAGTGGAGACGTGGCGCTCCAATTTGTCTTTTTTCAAAAATACGTCCCTGGCGGCGGCGTAGTCCTTCGCGGCCTTCAGTTCGGCGGTCATGGCCGCCAGCTCGTTTTTGACTGCGTCGCAGTCAATTCGTTCATAGGGCATTTCGGAAAATTTCATGTTGCAAAACCTCTTGTTTATTATGTTTAGTTTTATCGTATCCAATTATATCACCTTTGTCAAATGAATCGGCAAAAAATATGATTTTTCGCAAAATACTTTACTTCAACCGGGAAAAATGGTACAGTACAAAGGGGGATTTGTCGAGCTGACGCTCGAAAAGTTAAAAGTGAAAAGTTGAAAGTTGAAATGTGGGACCTGCGGTCGGCATTATATGATATCATCAAGCCCGGCAGGGCTTCCGAATTTCAACTTTTAACTTTCAACTCTCAACTTTTTTGTCGCGCCAACGGCGCGACAAACCCCAATTTACCACACAGAAGGACTCAATTTCTATGCCCTCACCGAAAAACAAGACCATATCCCTCCTTCCGGAGGACGCGCCGGAGCTGGCGGCGTTGTGCGCCGTGCCGGAGGGCCCGCTGGACGAAGCCGCCCTCGCCGACCGTGTGCTGTGCGCCGACTTCTTCGCGTTGGCCGACCGTCTGCCCGAGGGGCTGTTCGATCTGGTGATCGCCGACCCGCCCTATAACCTCACCAAGGATTTCGGCGGGGAGATCTTCCGCAAGACCGACGGAGACGCCTACGCGGCCTTCACCGAGCGCTGGGTCACGGCGGTCCGGCGGCTGATGAAGCCCGGGGCCTCCCTTTACGTCTGTTGCGACTGGGAGAGCAGCCTGACCGTGGGCGCCGTGCTGCAGCGCCATTTCACCCTGCGCAGCCGCATCACGTGGCAACGGGAAAAGGGCCGTGGCGCGGCAAAGAACTGGAAGAACGCCATGGAGGATATCTGGTTCTGCACCCAGGGGGACGACTATCAGTTCCATCTGGACGCGGTGAAGGTACGCAAAAAGGTGCTCGCCCCCTACCGGGAGAACGGGGAAGCCAAAGACTGGCAGGAGGCGGACGGCGAAAAGTACCGCATGACCTGCCCCTCCAACTTCTGGGACGATATCACCGTACCCTTCTGGAGCATGGCGGAGAACACCGCCCACCCCACCCAGAAGCCGGAAAAGCTCTACGCCAAGCTGCTGCTGGCCAGCTCTTCTGCCAACGATCTGGTTTTCGATCCCTTCGGCGGCAGCGGCACCGCGGCCGTGGTCTCCAAAAAGCTGGGGCGGCGCTATACCGTCGTTGAAAAAAATCTGCAATACTGCGTGTGGGCCCAGGAGCGCCTGCGCCGCGCGGAGACGGACGACGCCATACAGGGCGTGAAGGACGGCGTCTTTTTACCCCGGAACGAAAAATAGAAACAACGGATTCCCGCAAAGCCAATGCCGGGAATCCGTTGTTTGTGTATGATTGAAAGTGTCGGATCAGATCAGTTCTTCCACGTAGAAGCCGGGGACGAACATGGAAAGCTCTTTTTTGAAGAAGGAAAAGCCCCGCACGATGCCCCGGGTGCCGAACCCGGCGGTACGGGCAAATTCGTTCACCGCTTCTTCATCCGGAAAGCCGGCGACGTACAGCGACAGGGTGAATTCATCCCGTTTGCTGCGGCTGAAGGCCAGCGGCTCATCCAGCGAGATGAAATAGGAGCCGTTCTTTTTGAATTCCGTCGGCGCTTTCAGGGCAAAGGCCTCCACCGTGTAGGCATAGGGCGACAGCTTCGCGCTGCCCACGGTCATGCGGTAATCCACCCGGTACCAGCCCTCCGGGGCGTTGCCGGAAGCGGCAAAGGTCTCATCCGACAGCGACGCGGGCGAGACGGCGATCTCCTCCAAAGTGAAATCCAGCGGCGCGTCCGCCTGCGTGGCGAACAGCAGCGGGATCGCAAAGATCCCCGCCAGCACGGCCACGTATATCAGTGTGCTGAGCACGGTATAAAACGGCAGCAATATTTTTTCAGTCAATCCATATCCTCCCTCCGCAAGCGATTGTTTCCATTATATACGACAATCAGTCGCTTGTCAAATGCAATCTGCCGGCCAAAGAGAAATCCGGTCAAAAAACGACCGATCCAAAATGGTGTTTTTAAACAAAATCAAAGGCGATATTTTATTGAAGATATCCAAATCGTAAAACTTGTTTTTTTTCGTTTTTTCGCTTGACTTCCTCACCCCGTTTGCCTATAATACGGATTTCGATGGGATTGAATTATCCTTCCCGCCCCACGGCAAAAAACTGTGGGAACAAACCATCGGCTTGCGAAATCGGGTATCGAACCGCTTTTTCGTCCGCACCGCCTGTTTTGACAAAAAACGTCTGGCGCGCAGAAAAAACAGTTTGCTTGCAATTCTTTCGCAACAACCGGAATGGGGTGACAACATGAAAATTGATACCAACAAACCGTTTCCCGAACGGTTCCAAACCCAGTACGACGCGCTTTTCAAAGACGACCCGCCGCTGTTCATGGTGATCGGCGACCTGACGCTGGATCAACAATACGGCGAGAGCGCCCTGTGCTTCACGCCCGACGCGGTCTACGCCTTTGACGAGGCCCATGAAAACGGCTTTGTGAAGGTCTCTTACAGCGACGTGAAAGAGGCCAAGGTCAAGCGCATGTACGGCAACGCCACCTTTGACGTCTACACCAAGGACGGCAGGCGGCAGAAGCTGACGCGGTTCACCTTCGCCGCCGCCAACGCCGCTGACGCCGGCGCGGACTTCATCAACGGCCTGCTGGAAAACGAGGATCCCGCCGAGCTGCTGGCCGCCGTGGAAAACACGTTCCTGAAGCAGCGTTCCTTCTGCCCCAAATGCGGCAGAAAGCTCCCCTCCCCCGATGCGGAATGCCTGAACTGCAAAGGCAAGGGCAAGATGATCTCCAAATTCGCCCGCTACGCGCTGCCCTATAAAAAGGGGCTGGCGGTGTGCATGCTGCTCTCCGTTTTCACCACGGGCATGTCGCTGATTCCGCCCTATATCACGGGCTATATGGTGGATACGGTGCTGCCCTCGCGGCAGTCCGACCTGCTGATCCGGATGATTCTGGTGCTGCTGGGCGTCTACGTGCTGCAATACACCGTTTCGGCGCTGCGCACCTATCTGCTGCGGATGACCGGGGACCGGTTCATCATCGACATGAAAAAGGACGTCTACGCCCGGGCCCAGCACCTGCCCATGAGCTTTTACGACAAGACCTCCACGGGCTCCGTCATCAACCGCATCAACGGCGACACCGCCATGATCCAGAACTTCGTGCTGCGCATCACACAGGACGCGGTGGTGCAGTTTTTCACACTGATCGGCATTCTGGTCATCATGTGCTGCCTGAACTGGAAGCTGACGCTGTTTTCGCTGACGCCCATCCCCTTCGTGGTGATGATCGGCCGGTTTTTCGGCAAGAAGATCGGTCCCCGCTATATGCGCCTGTGGCGCAGGGGCGCCGCCATCTCCACCCTGCTGACGGATACCATCCCCGGCATCCGGGTGATCAAGGCCTTCACCAACGAACAGGCGGCGGTGAACAAATACGACGCTTATAACGACGAATGGCTGAAGGAAGACGGACAGGTGGCAAAGATCGCCAGCGTATTCCCGGCGTTCATGACCTTCCTCGTCACCTGCGGCTCGCTGATCATCTGGTACTCCGGCGGTTCCTTCGTCATCTCCGGCGAAAAAGGCTTTTCCATCGGCCTGCTGGTCAGCTTCGTCTCCTACGCCAGCATGTTCTATAACCCGGTCAACTTCTTTGCCAACTTCTCCGACACCTATCAGAACACCCTGGCCAGCGCGGAGAAGCTCCTCGACATTCTCGACGCGGAGCCGGAGCACGACTTCGGCAAGGGCAATATACCGGACCGCATCGAGGGCAGGATCGAGCTGAAAAACGTCAACTTCTCCTTCGACCGCTCCAAGAAGGCCCTGAGCAACATCAACCTGACCATCGAGCAGGGCGATATCGTGGGCATCGTCGGCACCACCGGCTCCGGCAAATCCACCCTCATCAACCTGATCATGCGCTACTACGACGACTATGAGGGCGAAATCTTCATTGACGGCAAAAACATCAGGGATATCGACATGACCTACTACCGCAACCAGATCGGCTTCGTGCAGCAGGAACCCCTGATGTTCAAGGATACGGTGTTCAACAACATCGCCTACGGCAGCGAAAACCCGCACGTGGAGCAGGTGCTTCGCGCGGCGGATATCGCCAACGCCCACGGCTTTATCTCCAAGCTGCCGGAGGGCTACGACACCCTGCTGGGCGAGCGCGGCACCGGGCTTTCCGGCGGCGAGCGCCAGCGGATCTCCATCGCCCGGGCCGTGATGAAAAACCCCTCCATTCTGATCTTCGACGAGGCCACCGCCGCGGTGGACAGCGAAACCGAGCACCTGATCCAGGAGGCCATCGAGCGGCTGATCCGGGGGCGGACCACCCTGATGATCGCCCACAGGCTGTCAACGCTTCGCAACGCCAACAAGATCGTGGTGGTGGACAAAGGACAGATCATTGAATGCGGCAGCCCGGAAGAGCTGATGGCCAAGAAGGGCAAATATTACAAGCTGATTCAGATCCAGTCCATGGGCGAGCAGCTGCAGAAGCAGAAGGCCGAAGAAAATTTTGAGTAAGGA